>DBFMRS010000032.1:0-10524 GCA_048387515.1 Collinsella sp. | reverse complement strand
GACCTGAGAGCAACAGCATGCCAGCCGTATGGAAGAAAAGCAGCAGCACGCCCACTTGAATCGAAAACTTCTTTCCAAAGAAATCGCCTATCAGCCCTGTTGGCAGCTCGAGGACGACCGTTGCAATGTTAAACAGGGCTTGATAAAGCGCGATTTCCGTGACAGACATTCCTTTCTCCGCAAGGAAAAGTAGAAACACTCCCCGATTTAAAACAAATCCCGCGAGAACGAAAAAGGCGGAATAGATGTGCAGTTGCGTAGCGGCATTCTTATTCATTTGGCACTTCCATCAACTGATTTTGTCGGGCCGCTCGCTACCGACTCGAAGCCTGAAGTGTTCACAGTTGATGTGAAGAGCGGTAAAGCTTTTGCACGGGGTATCAATGGAATACATCCGAAGCGTTTTCGGCAGTATCATCGGCGAAGGCGGGATTAGCCTTTACGCGGCGCTCACCCTCGATGTATTTGACGATTTGATCAATCGTCTGGTTGGCGTGGCTCTTGAGCTTGCGCTCATAAAAGAAGAGGCCGAGCTTGCCGCGCGTGCCAGACGTGTTGCCACCCACACCCTGAAAATCCTCGGTATAGGTAAGTTCGCAGGCACCATCGCCAGCAGGTGCAGCCTCATAGCGCATGGTATTGATGCCCGCCGCATACTGAAAACGGACCTCATAGAGACACGGGTAGTCAAAGTGCTTGATCTTAACCTTGATCGCCGTGCCCTTGGCCTTGCCTTTTGCGGACTGGGCGCGCTTCTCGTACTTATAGCCGTTGAGCTTGTTGCGGTTGGGACGCTTGCCCGTGGCGTTCTCGATATCCTGCATGATGGACCCCGCCAGAGCGTCAAAAAGCTCCTCCGGCGTCACCTTAAGCGTTTTGGTGAGCTGCATGATGGCTCCTTATTCGTTTGAACCGTTCGAGCCATTGTACCGCCTCAGGCTCTCCCATGCGTTGCGGTGAAATGCGGGCTGTTTGGCGGCTTTTTTGGCCAAAACAGTCCGTATTCCACCGCAAGTTATTGAGGGCTAGAAGTTGTAGGTGACTACTTGAGGTTCGGCGGGTTCGACGAAGATGGCTGGATTCGCCTGCTCCACGCGGACGAACTTGACGGTCACGGCCTCAAAGCCCGCCTTGTGCAGAACATCAGCGTAAACGCGCGCCTGCAGGGCGTGCTTCTCCTGCAGCTGTTCCGGCGTCTCGTCCGGTGTGCCGCCCGTCTTGTAGTCGATGACCAGCGCGCGTGACGAATCCGCCGGGTTCGTCGCCAAAGCGTCGATGGCGCCCTCGGCATATGCACCGTAGCGAGCGATGTCCTCGTCCTCGCAGCCCAGCGAAAAGAACAGCACCTCGGCGCGAACGCACGGCCAGGCAAGCAGCTCGGCACGGACCGCCGACTTGAGCCAGCGGTCCAGGGCAACGTCGAAGCGCTCGCGCTGCTCCGGCGTCAGGCGCCACAGACGCGCCAGCGCATCGGCACGCGCGGCGGGCAGCTCATCGGCACCCATCTCGATCAGCCACTGGCAGGCGGCATGGAACGCCGAGCCCAGCGCCATGGGGTTGCCGGCGGGTTCAACGGCGGCCACGTCTGCATCCGTCATCTCGGAACCATCCGATTCCGCATCATCGCCGGCCTCGTCCATGGGCACGTGTGCCTCGGCGGCACGGTCCTCGGACTCGGCATGCAGCGCCGCGGCAATTGACGAGTAGCTGTACGAATCGCGCGCCGGATACGGGCAGGTGCCCATGCGCACGCCCACCGCCTGGGGATACACGAGCTCAAACGCATCGGGCTCGGGGTCGGCAGGACCGGGAACGGCGGCGCGGGCATCCGCACCAGCACCCTCCGGCTCCGCATCGCCGCGGACAAGCCTGCCCTCGACATCCAGCGAAGCGTTGACCTCAAACGCCTGCTCGCCAAACGTAAAGTCCGCCAGCGAGATGAGCTCGTAGTCGCCCGGCTTGGAGTTGTCGAACACCAAACGGTCGCTATCGAGCCGCGGCATGTCCAGGCTGTCGGTCGGCAGGATGCGGCGCAGCACGTCGTAGGTCAGATCCGTCTCGACATCGAAGGTCGGCACCGTCACCTTGCCGCGGCTCACGCCGACATCCATCGCCAGAATGACCAGCTCGCGCGCTCGCGTCATGGCGACATAGAGCAAGCGAGCCCGCTCCTCGAGCGAAAGCTGCAGGTCGTCGTTACGCAGGCGGGCAAATGCCTCGGCGGGAGAGCCCGTCGCACAGACGTCCTCCATGAGCTCTGGCGGCAGCCACAGCGACGTGCCCTTGCCCTTAAACGCGTGCTCAAACTGCTTTTTGACGTCATCGCCCTTCACGAACGTGCCGTCCGCGAGTTTAACGCCGTCGAAGCGTGCCGGCAGCGCCACGACCTGCGCTCCGCCCTCGACACGCCCCATCTGAGCCGCACCGGACGATTTGCGCACGCCAAAACACTCGGCAACCGCTACGACCGGATACTCCAGACCCTTGGACGCATGCATCGTCATGATGCGCACCGCGCCGTCGCCCTCCTCGTTGAGCGCGCCCGGGGCCTCCTTGCCCGCCAAGAAGCGGTCGAAGGCGAGCGCGATGGAGCGCGGAGAATTGCCGAGCTCGGCCTCTGCCTCGGCCACGGCGTCGAGCGCCTTGAGCACGTTGGCGGCGATGGCCTTGCCCTCGGGACCACGCTGCGCCAGACGCACAAACCAGCCGGAGGCGTTGACAGCATCGCGCGCGATGGCGGCGAACGAATCGCGCCCCACGCGACGAAGCGCATAGCGCAGCACCTCGCGGGCGCGCGTCAGCAGCGGCAGATCCCGCAGCCCCGGCACATCGCAATCGCTCATGATGCCCACGTCGATGTTGCGGCGCGAGGTCTCCCCCGTCTGGTCGTCCAGCTTGGTCGCCAGCGCCAGGAACTCCTGGGCGCCGAGCGCAAACATCGGCGAGGCCAGCAGCGGCATAAGACCCTGCGCCGTATCGGCCGGGTTAGCAAGCGCGCACACCAGGGCACGCACCGTTTGGACCTCGGCTGCCTGGGCAAAGACCGAGCCGCCCGCGATGACGCAGTCGAGCCCCTGGTCGCGAAACGCCTGTGCGTAGACATCGGCATTGGTCATGCGCCCTAGCAGCAGCACCATACCGCCCTGGGGCTGGCCCGCTTTAACGAGCGCTTGGAATCGCTCCGCAATCGCACGAGCTTTCGCCTGCGTTCGCTCCTGCGTACTGCCACCGGCAACGAAGACCGCCTGGCGGCGCGACGCCTTTGCCTTGAGCTTGTCCTCGCGATCGTCACTCGGCTCAAGATCCAAGAACCCCTGCATCAAACCACCGGTATCGCCGTCAAAGACGCGCGCCACATAGCGCAGCACCTCGTCGTGGCTGCGGAAGTTGCGCACGAGTTTGACGAGCTCGCCGGTGGGGGCATCGGATGCGACAGCCGTCTCGAGCGCAGCAGAGGAGCCCACTTTGCGCTCCTGGCGGCGGAAGACCTCGACCTCGGCGCCACGGAAACGATAAATCGACTGCTGCGCATCGCCCACGGTACACAGCGCACGCTCACCCGCGCCGGTCAGGTAACGGATCAGGTCGACCTGCATCTGGTCGGTATCCTGGAACTCGTCGATCATGACCATCTTAAAGCGACCCTCATAGGCCGCTCGGATGGCGGGATAATCGCGCAGCGCCTCGTACGCCACGCGCAGCAGGTCGTTGTTATCAAGCGCGGACTGGTCAGCCTTGAGCGCGCGGTATTCCGCCTCCACAGCACAAGCAAGCCTCACCAGCGCATCGAGCGCCGGACCGCCGCAGGCAAGCACGATATTGATAAATGCATCGGCGGCCTCGGCCTTGAGCAGCTCCACCTGCTCCTTAGGAAACGCCTTGCTCGCCCGAGGCATGCTGCACGACATCATGAGTCGCGCGGCATCCTCCATGGTTTTGCCGCTCGCCTCAAACGCGTCGATGGCATCGAGTGCCACCTGCGCTTTCTCGGTCGCGGCCTTGCTCGCACCCAACGCCGCGCGATAGGCGTCGGCAAGCGCAGAGGTGTCGGCCTGGCCGCGCGCCACGCACACATCGTCCATGCCGCCCGGCAGCTGGCTCGATAGCTCCAGCAGGTCGCGCACCAGACCTTTGATGGTGGTACCGGCGCCAAACGGCCCGCCCTCGCCCGCCATGGGATACCAAGCGTAGAGAGCCTTAAGCGAGGCGGCGAGCTCAGGCGCGGCATCGGGCGCCGTCGCGCGCCCCAGCACATGCTCGACAGCCTGATCCATAAGCTCATCGGTATCGGTGAGCACCGTGAATTCGGGATCGATGCCCAGCTCCAGCGCGTGCGCGCGCAGGATACGCGAGCACATGCCGTGAATGGTCGAAATCCAAGCGTCGTCGACGGTCAGGGCCTCTTCGTCCATACCCTCTTCGATAAGCGCGCGGCGCACACGGTCGCGAATCTCGGCCGCGGCGTCTTTGGTAAAGGTAATGGCGAGCACCTGGTCCAGATGCTCGACAAACGGACCGGATTCGGGCGAGAGCGCGTAGACGATGCGGCGCGTGAGGGTAAAGGTCTTGCCCGAACCGGCGCCCGCCGAGACAAACAGTGGACGGTCGAGCGTTTTGACGACTTGCAGTTGTTGCGGCATCAAAGTCGAAAGATCCATGGTCTACACGTCCCTCCTTACAAACGTTCCTTCGTGGTTATACGAGCAGCGCGCATGCGCGGCCTGAGCCGACGTCGGGTCGACGGCGGCAACGTTGCCTGCCTCGAGCTCGCGCAGGCGCTCGGCAATGCCGGTCTCCACGCGATCGAGCAGCGCATCGAAGTCCATGTTGCCACCCTCGCCGGGGAAACCTTTCTTAAGGCCCGGGATGCGACCGTCGCCGCGCTCTTCCTCGAGCAGCTCAGCGCTCGCGGCACCGCGCAACGCCGGCTTGCCGCCCTTGGTCGAAAAGTAGAGCGCCGCGCGGGTGTCCAAATCCAGCGCCCGACGCATGGCCTGGGCGTAGATGAGCGTCTGGGTATGGGGCGGCAACCAGCGCGGGTCGTCGATGGGGGCCTCGCCCGACTCCTCGTCGCGCACCGTGGGATCGGCGAGCTTAAACTCCTCAACGCCCGTGCGATGCTTGTAGTCGATTACCACGGCGCGATTCTCGGCATCCACATCCACGCGGTCGATGCGCCCACCGAGTGGCCAACCGGCATACTCAACTTTAAGATCGTTAAAGGCAAACTCCAGGTAGCGCGGAGCAAAAGGAGTCAGCGCCTCGGCTTCATAGGCAAGCACACCCTCCAGCTGCGGCAAAATCTCGGCCACCTGGCGCTCCTCCACCGGAGAGAGCGGCACCAGCGGGCCCTCGGTACCGCGCTTGCCGGCGTGCTCGGCCAGGGTCTCGGCAAAGACCTCGTGCAGCAGCTCCTTCGCGCGCGGCAGGTTCATGGGCGTCACGCGCTCCATGCCCTCCCGCGGAAGACGCGCATGCAAGTGCTCCAGCACGTCATGGACAAAGTTGCCCTTCTCCATGTTGCCAAAGCCGGCGTCGATCGACTGGGGCTTGACGCGATACGAGACGAACCAGCACAGCGGGCAGGTGGAATAGGCCTCGATCTGCGAGGCAGACGTCAGGCGCGGCACAAGCGGCGCGTCCTCGCCCTCGCCATCGCGACGACGCAGGACCAAATACGGCACGGCCTCGGCACTCAGATGCTGAGGAGCTTCACAGGTCACGCGCTCGCGCTTGAGACCTTCGCCTGCCGCGGGATCGAAGTCCCTTACGATATCACCCTCACCCACGCACTTCGCCTTGTCGGCGCCAGCGGCCTTAGCGTCGTCAGCGGCCTTGTCGGCGTCAGCGGCCTTGTCTGCGTCAGCGGCCTTAGCATCGTTAGCGGCCTCAGCATGCGCCCGCAACTCGGTCCACACGGCAGCCGGGTAGCACTCGCGCGCCTGGCGATCGTGCGTCACGCGGGCAAGCGCAACCGGACCGCGCGCGGCCTGCATCGCGCGGCCAAAGCGCACGCGCAACAAGGCGGCAGGCTCAAGCGTCACACCGCTGCGATCTAACTCTGCCGTCAGCGTTGCCAGCGGGCCCTCCTCATGTGAGAGCGGATAACTGTCCAGGTCGACGTCGGCAAACAGCACGGCATCGTAGCTATCGGGGCGCAGGGCCGCCGCATCGGCAAGCGAAGTAAAGCGAACCTGGGCACGTGGCGCACGGTCAACCTCGTAGGTCTCGTAATCGTAGGCGGTGCTACGCTTGTCCACCTTGGTGCGAATGCCATCGAGCACGGGCACGGTCGCGGCCTGCGACACGTCGAGCGCGCGAGCATCGTTCATAAGGATGTCGATCGCGTGGCGCAGCAGGGCCACCTCCGCCTGGCGACGGGCCTGACCGTCGAGACCACCAAGCGCGCGATCGGGCAGTGCCTCGGCAACGGCAAGCATGGCCTTGAGCGCCGTCACGGGCTTGTCGCGCCACAGCGCCTGGAACACGTCCGAGACCACGCACGGCACGTTCTTAAACCAGTTCTCGTCGCTCGCCGCTTTACGCGTGCCCCTCACCTGGCCCTGCACGCTCTGCAGCAGGCTCTTGACGCCCGCAGTGGTCTTGCTGCGCGACAGTCGCATGTTCTTATCGAAGGTTCGCGCGCTGGCGGCATCGGCGCCTGAAAGCGGACTGTAGATCCAGTCAGTAAGCTCCGGGGCGGGCCACCACTCGGTCTTGGAGGCGGTGCCCTCGTCGGCGGCCTTCATGCGCTCGATTAGATTGGCGAGCGCCGTGAACTGCCTGCCCGCAATGGATTGGGAAAACGCCGTGAACTCGGCCGTCTCGGCAGCAACGTGGCGCGCCGCCAAACGAGCGGCAAGCTCGCCGAACAGCTGGGGTGCCCGAGCGGACACCACGAGTACGCGCACGGGATCGACGGGCGCGGAGGCGGCATCGTTGACCTTGGACTCCTTGCGCGCTTTCACCATCTTATCGATGACGTCCGCATAGACACGGGCACGGGCATGGGGCCCGGCGACTTCCACAAAGGCAGGACGTACGACGGGCTTTGGAGCAATCGCGGGAGCGCCGGCATCCTCGTCCAGCGGTGCAACCTCAAACAGCACGCCGCGGACATCAAAGGCGGCAGCCAGGTCCTCGCGCATCGCCGCTTGCTCGCAAGCGAGCAGCACGACAGCCTCTCCCCCGTTGTTTGCCACGGCAGACAGCAACTCGAGCAGGCCGTGCGTAAACGACGTGATACCGCGCACGCATACGGCGCGGGTGCACGCCGGCAGGCTATCGGCCAGGACACTGGCCATAATGTCAGCCGCCTCGCAGGGCTCGACCATTTCTCGACGGTCCAAACCGCCCGCGTAGGCGCTCAACAGCTCGAACACGCGAGCCTCGGCGTCGCTTTTTGGCTCAGGCTGGCAATTATTGCCACGGCATCGCCCGGCCGTCGTCCCCGCCACACCCGGCAGCACATCGCGGGCCATGCGCACGAGCATGCGCACCGTGCCCTGACTGCGCGAAAGCGGCTGCAGGTCGGCATCGTCGCGGCGGGCAATCATATCCGAAAACAGCATCTGACGTTGCAGGTTGTCGACGAAACCGCGCCCGTCGCCCAAAAGCTCCCAAAGCGAGCGAAGCCACGATGCGGGTGTCTTGTAGTCGATACCCAGCGAAATGCCGGCTTCCGCCGCATCATGACGGCACAGATCGAGCTCGGCAAACGTTGGTGCCAGCAACACGGCACGCCCGTGACGGGCAATAAGGTCGGCAAGCAGCGCCGACTCGGCATCGCTCAAATCCGTGCCGGCATTGGTGGTATAGATTCGAACAGGCATGGTCCTCCGCTCAAACCGTTCGCAATAATCAATGCATCCATCCTACCCGCCCAAGCGGACACATTGCCACCGCAGTTCCATCTTTTGGTACAAAGCAACCTGAACCCAACGCACCAGCCGATTGCAGGCATATAAAAACCGCCCCCGGAGGGACGGTTCTTCGTAATTCAATGTTGTCGCTGGCCTACTCGCCATCCTCCAACTTAATGAGGATCTTGCGGTAGCCACCGTACTCGCCGTTCAGCGCCTTTGAAACGCGGCTCACCGTGGTGGACGAAGCGCCGGTACGGGCCTGAACCTCAACATAAGGCTCGCCCTCGTCCAAATAGCGCGCAACCTGCAAACGCTGAGAAAGGTCGCAAATCTCGCGCGGCGTGCAGATATCGGTCAAAAACGCTTGGATATCCTTCTCGTCGTCCAAAAGGCTAAATGCGTGGACCAGCTGCTTGACATCAGGCTTGTCAAACATGTTCTCGATATTCATCGATCACCGCCAAACCCGCCAAAAGGCATCGAAGTTGATACTGACATCGGGCATCGTTCGCCCGTTCTATGCAATAGGGCAACGCCTGTGGCTTTTGCCCGTAGCAGTGTAGCACACCACCAAACTAAAGCGACAAGACTCTCTGCCAGCGGCGCGTTTTTCAGGACGAACGCCGTTTAGAAACCATATGCGCACGTAAGCTCCACGAATATTTGAGACAATGGGCGCCCAAACACCGCGGCGCGCCCGCGCAACCATCCAGGTCGCCGCCGTAAGCCGCTTCACGCGACGCCAGCAATCCCGGCGCAAGAAAGGATTCACGCCATGCGCTTTATGCTTAACTGGCTCTTCACCTCGATCGCCATCGCGATCGCCACGTTCCTCGTCCCCGGTATCCAACCCTTCGGCTTTGCCGAGACCTGGGTCTGCTTTGCCTTCGTGGGACTGTTCCTGAACATCGTCGATTCGCTCGTCAAGCCGTTCCTGACGGTCATCTCGCTGCCACTCACGATCATTACGCTGGGTATTTTTCAGCTCGTAGTCAACAGCTTTATGCTCGAGCTGGCCAGCTACCTGTCGGTCAATCTGCTGGGCGCGGGCATCTCCATCGCCAGCTTTGGATCGGCCTTTATGGGCAGCATCCTGGTATCCATCATGCGCAGCATCCTCGACAGCATCGCCGAGGGCTAAAACGGCCATTCCGGCCGCGCCCGTCTCAACAGCCCAAAACGAAGGCCGCCCATCGCAAAAAAATGGGCGGCCTTCTTATTTGCCAAGTCTCAAAGGACGAGAGGATCTACCATTTCTACCCCGTCCCCAAATGCAGGTGTGGGTTAGATGACGTAGTCGTAGCCATGGTTGGGAGCGACAAGTTGATCGAGCGTCACGCCGTCGAGGTAGTCGTTGATGAGCTTGTCCAAGTTCTTCCACACGTCGAGCGTGGGGCACTCGTCCGAACGCGAACAGCCCTTGCAGTCGCCGTCCAAGCATGCGACCGGCGCCAGGCTGCCCTCGGTCAGGCGCAAGATCTCGCCCACCGTGTACTGCTCGGGCGGGCGCGTGAGCACGTAGCCGCCGCCCTTGCCACGCATGCCCGAGAGCATGTTGGCACGTACGAGCGTAGCCAAGATGTTCTCGAGATATTTCTCGGAAATCCCCTGTCGCGCCGCGATCTCTTTGAGCGGGATGCGACCGGCCGCCTGGTGCTCGGCCAGATCGACCATAACGCGCAGGGCGTACCTGCCCTTAGTAGAAACCAACATATATAGTGCTGCCTTTCGGTCTTTTAGTCCGTTGAAATTCTAGCCGAAAAATTGGCTTTGAAAATACCCGTTCCGGTCAAGATGGTTAATCAACTTGCAATAATCTCCTATTTCCTATTGCATTACTAGGCTTTAGTGTCTAGCATGCTTCCCAACAGCGAAACGAACAACCTATAAGGTTTGTGGGTTTAGCTGCTATACACACCGTAAAACCACACGGTATCCAGTCATTTGAACACTTTGGAGGTTCACCATGAGCAATGTTTACACGTCCATCGATCAGCTTATCGGCCACACTCCGCTTCTGGAGCTCACTCACTTTGAGGCCGATGAGGACCTCAAGGCCCGCGTGCTCGTCAAGCTGGAATACTTCAACCCCGCCGGATCCGTTAAAGACCGCGTCGCCAAGAACATGATCGACGAGGCCGAGAAGGCCGGCAAGCTCGTGCGCGGCGGCGACTACACCATCATCGAGCCCACGAGCGGCAACACCGGCGTCGGCATCGCCTCGGTGGCGGCGGCTCGCGGCTACAAGGTGATCATCACCATGCCCGAGACTATGTCCGTCGAACGCCGCAAGCTTATGCAGGCATATGGCGCACGGCTCGTGCTCACCGACGGTTCCAAGGGCATGAAGGGCGCCATCGCCAAGGCGGAGGAGCTGGCGGCCCAAATTGAAAACAGCTTTATCCCCGGCCAATTTGTCAACCCGGCCAATCCGGCGGCGCACAGGGCCACCACCGGGCCTGAGATCTGGCGCGACACAGACGGCGAGGTCGACTTCTTTGTCGCCGGCGTCGGCACCGGCGGCACCATCACCGGTACCGGCGAGTATTTAAAATCCCGTAAGCCCGGCCTTCGTGTCGTCGCTGTCGAACCGGACGCCAGCCCGGTGCTCTCCGAGGGCCGGGGCGGCCCGCACAAGATTCAGGGCATCGGCGCAGGC
>DBFMRS010000031.1:0-16911 GCA_048387515.1 Collinsella sp. | reverse complement strand
CCTGACGGCCCACCACACGATATTTCCTCTAAAGTCCGCCACAACGGACTTTAGCTTTGGGTCGTTAGCTCAGTTGGTAGAGCAGGGGACTCTTAATCCCAAGGTCCAGGGTTCGACCCCCTGACGGCCCACCAAAGAACGCACAGGTCAGCGCTTCGGCGCTGACCTTTTTTGTTTGCTGAGACCTCAAATCATAACCGTCCGTTACCGTTCGCGTTTTACGCCCCCTGCCGTTTATGCGCGGCAGGGGGCGTTTTATGCATTTAGCAGGTAGTGGACCTAGAAAACGCAATTTAGAGCGTCTCGGCGCTGCGACCGGTGCCATTAAAACCGCCGTCCGCGCCGCCGCCCTCGACGATCTGCAGGGCGCGCCCGACTTGTCTGGCGGCCTTCTCGCGCTCCGCGAGGCCCGGCTTGATGTAATGGCGGTAATCTGTCCCCAGGTCCGTATGGCCGTGCAGGTCCATGATGCTCAGCGGGTCGACCTCGGTCGCCGCCATGATGCTCTCGGACGTGTGGCGCAGGGCCTTGGGCGGGATATACCGCAGGTCATGGCGCACGCACATGCGCCGCCACGCCCGCACGAGGTTATCGCCGCGCATGTTGACGATGCGCTGCCCGCTCCACTCCCGCACCTGCTCCGTAACCGAAGTGCCGCCCTCGACGGTTATGCTCGGGCGCAACTCGTCCATGATCTGGTGCAGGCGCTCGCGGCCCGCCAATAAAACCGGCACGGTGCGCACGGAATGGGCGTTCTTGGTCTCCTTCACGCCGTCCTCGTCCGTGTACGCGCGGCAGACCTCGATGTACTCAGATACCGTCGGCTGGCCCGTGGCGAAGTCGTAGGTCGTGGTGACCTTGAGGTCGCACGGGCGCACGGCCAGCGCCTCCTCCTTGCGCAGGCCGCTCAGGCCCAAGATGAGGTAGGCGTTCATGACCAGATCCGCGCGGTCGTCGCTGGCGGCGAGCCTGCGCAGCGCCTCGGCGGCCTCGGGGATGCTCCACGGCTCCACGGGCGCCTGCTTGGCCTTGGGCGCGATGACGCGCCGGCGGAAGGGCTCCACCGTCACCCAGCCGTCGTCGAAGGCTCGGCGCATGACGGCGCGAAGCGTCGTCTTGGTCTTTGCCGGCGCACCCGAGCGCTCGATGCAGCTTCGCATCATGTCGTGGGTGATCTCGGAGATGTCGATGCTCCCCAGGACGGGAGAGATGTAGTTGCACATCTGGCCGTCGTACTCGCGCAGGCTCGCGCGGGAGCGCGGCTTGCCGCGGTTGCTGGGGGAGTCGCGGAAAACTCCCCAGTAGTACATGTCGAGCGTCACGCCCGCGTGCGCCGCCTGGGACACGCCCAGCTCCTGCGCGAGCTGGGCGATGGCGATATCGGCCTCGGTCTCGGTGCCGTATACGGTGCGCGACACGCGGCGCACGTGGCCGTCCGCGCGGAAGCCCGCCTGCACGCGGATCACCCACTTGCCGGGCGCGACCTCGCGCTTGGAGCCGAGTTTTGACCTTGAAGTATCGTTGGTTGCCATATAATGGTCCTGCCTTTCCCTTTTGCCGGAGGGCATATGCCCCGTGCGGCTCCGCCACGATGGCCGCACGGGGCTTTTTGTTTGCGTTGAGGCCGGCTACGCGACTGCGCGGCGCTTGGGCCTGCCCGAGCGGGGCGTGTCGGTCAGACGCGCCGCTATGCTCTCCACGGTCACGTAGGTGCGGCGGCCCTTGCGGTAGCCCGTAAGGATCCCCGAGTCGAGCATGTGGGTGATCCTGCCGGGGGAGACGGAGAGCCTGCGCGCGGCTTCGGCCGCCGAGACCGTCTCGCCCTCCACGATGTACCCCTCGTCCGTGGAGAAGGCGACCATCATGGAGAGCCCGCCGTCTGCGGGCTCGATGAACTCGGGCTCAGGCACGGCAAGACCGTCCTTCACGAGCGCGGCCACGTAGGTGCTCGCCGCGTCCACGGACTGCTCGGCGGCCTCGGCAATCGTGTCGCCGCAGGTGAAGCATCCCGGCAGTGAGGGAAACTCCACGTCGTAGCCGCCGTCCTCGTCGGGTGTGAGCACTGCTTGGTAAACGTATGTCTTCATATCTTTCGACCCCCAAGGGGGGCGGGGCTAGAGCCACCCCGCCGTCTTAGCTATCTTCCGGTACGTCCCTATCGGTATCTCCTTCTTGGAGGTGGGCACGCTGATCTGGACCCCGTCCTTTCGCGCGACCACGTGGCTGCCCTTGCCGGTGTAGAGCGTCCAACCCTCCTTCTTGAACCGCTTGAGCACCTGCGCGGGCTCCTGCTCCTTGGGCATCTCTCCTCCTTTCGACAATTAAATTATAAACAATTGATAGTTATCAATCAAGTAAAATAGCAAGTATTTATAGTTTTAAAGCTGCCCAAGCGGATCAGCCAAGATCGCCGCACGAGGCTTCTTCGTGTGGTAGCAGTCGTTGCGCTTTCTGCAACAACTTAATCAGCCACCTGCCCATTTTCGTGGGGTTACGAAAATGGGGGAGTAGCTGGCCTTTCGGTGTGCCCGTTGGAGGTTTTTCCGGAAAAACCGAAAAAACCTAGCCGCGCTGCGGGTCATAATCGTGATGAACACCATTCACGCTCCTGGAGGTACCCATGGCTCGCTATAGCGTCGGCGCATACACGTACGAGGACGATTCCCTCGACACGATGATCTACGACGGGCTCACGGGCATCCCGTTGAGCTTGGGGTACGAACTCGTGTCGCAGGAGCGCGGGGACACCGTGAAGGTCGTCGCCCTGGGCGTGAAGGACGATACCGCGGGCCCCGTCCCGTTTGCGACGCTCAAGCCGTGCGCGTACTCCCTGGCATCCGAGTATGACGTTCGCGCCGTGAGGTGCCCGCAGACCGGGCAATGGGTCCTCATCGGGTACATGAGCGTCTAGAGGAAGCCCGCGATCTTCCAGCCGACAGTTAGAATGGTTCATAAAAGGTTCCCTCCCATCGATACGTACCCCTGGGTTCTTCGCTTGGCGATAGTTGGGAAGGTCGGATAGGGCGTGCCTCCGGGTGCGCCCTATTCTTTTAACTAGTGCCTACGCCCCGAGAAGCGCCGCGAGGGTGCCGATCGCCTTGGCCACCTTGGGGACGAGCCCCGCGGCCTTGGATGCGAGGTCGAGCGCGTCCTTTGCCTTCTCGGCGAAGCCTCCTTCATCCTTCTCCTCGGCGGCGAAACGCAGGTCGGCGAGGGCGAGCTTCACGGCGGCGAGGTCCTCGGGCGACAGGCCCTGGCTGCTCGATATCTGCTTGATGGTCTGGTTGAAGTCGACCACCACGGTCGCCTCGACGGTGGCGGTCGCCCTCGCCTCGATCTGGTCGGCGGTCGCCTTGGCCATCATGTACTCGTACTCCATGCGATCCCGGTGCGCGAGCAGCAGCTCGCGGATCGTCTCGATGGACGTGATATCGATCATGTCGGGACTGGTATTGCCCATCACTCTGGTCCCGGTCTCGCGCTCGATGATTTCCCCGAATACCGTCATGTACCTCGCCACCACCTTCTGCCTGAGACCGGGCGGGTCGCTCTCGATGACCTTGTCGCACATGTTCACCAGGCGGTCGATTGAATCGTACATTCCCATGTTATCTGCCAATCTCGCAGGTGGTTCTTTTGAATGTCTACGCGGACCTTACTTGATCCGCTTCCAGCCCTTCGCCTTCAGGCGCTGCAGCCTGATTTTGGGACAGCTCGGCCTGGTCGCGTGCCGTCTCCAGGATCTTCGAGCGCCTCTTCTCGGTGCTCTGCCGGTAGCAGGCGATCAGCTCGCCCTCCGCGCCCGCCGGCGCCGTCGGCCTGTCCTCGGGATGCTCCTCGTACCAGCCGAGCAGGTCGTTGGGGTCGGTGTTAAGAGCTTTAGCGCACTTCCATAGCTGCTCGACGTTGGGGAGGCTCTCGCTTCTCTCCCATGAGCCTACCGTTCTCAGGCTCGTCCCCGTTGCGTCGGCTAACTCCGTTTGGGACATGTGAAGGTTCTTTCTCACTTCCCTAATTCTTAGATTCATAAGCTCCTCCTAAATAGGACGGTTGTTGCCGAGAATCCTATAGCTTTTCTTCAGGATGAGCAAGATTCTGCAAAGTTTTCTCTTGCCAATAGGCAGACATCCGCCTATAGTTTCAAGCGACAGGAAGAAACTCGCACATTTTGGAGGAGGACGAAATGGAGTTTTCGAAGGACGAGTTCGGAGCGAACCTGCGCGCCGCCCGCGCTCGCGCCGATATGTCTCAGGAGCAGCTGGCCAACAAGGCGGGGCTCTCGGCATCTTCAATCATCGGATACGAGAACGGCTCGATGGTTCCAGGCGTCGACAAGGCGTATGCCATCGCCCAGGCGCTGGGCTGCACGCCCAACGACCTGATGGGCTGGAACACGGACGAGGCCGCATAGGGATGGGGGAGGAGATGGAAGGCAAGAAGGTGGGCGAGTTCGTATTGGAGGGCAGGTGCCCCGAGGCCATGGAGCTCGCGGAGAAGGCGAGGGAGGCCTCGGAGCACCTGCAGGCGGCCGCCGAGATCCTCAATGAGCTCGGTGAAGTCGAGCTCACCTACGAGCTCATCGCGTGCGGTAGCCCGTCCCACAGTGGGGGCAGCGCATCGATTCCGGTCGGAGAGTGAAGCTCCGGCCGCAGACTTGGCAGCGGGCTTCGTAGCCCTCGGTTGCAATGACGCGCTCGATTCCGCTGGTGAAGATGCGGCCCAGGTTTCTCTCATTGAGTTTGACCTTCGGTTTTGACATGTAATCACCTCCTTTCGCGTAAAGGGATGAACGCAAAGGAGTTTACGGGTTCGTGGGGACACGGAGATGAATGAGATCAGACGGCTCCGCAAGAAGGCGGGACTCTCGCAGTTCAAGCTCGCGGTGAAGGCGGGCGTGACCGAGACGACGGTACGGAACTGGGAGCGCCGGGGGATAGCCGACGCGAAGTACGGGGCGGCCAAGCGGCTCGCGAGGGCGCTGGGCGTGCCCATGGAGGATCTGGAGGAAGAGGAATGACCCGGGCGCTGCTGGCCTCGGCCGTCGTGATGAATGTCGCGGGGTGGCTCTGCATCGCGCAGGGCGCGCACCTGCTCGCGCGGGTGTGCTTTGCCGCGGCGCTGCCGTTCATCGCGGCGTGGGTGGTCGGGTCGCTCCGCGACTGACGGCGGGCCCGCCACCGTCTCTTCGATTCCCTTCCAAGGAGGTTCCCATGGGTTTCATTCTCGCACTCTCCTTCGCGTTCCTGTTCGGCGTCGGCCTCGGCCTCATGCGCCGCTGACGGCGGGCCCGCCCCCGTCGCGCCACGGGTTCCGTACCGCCCCATTCCGCGGGGCCCGCGGCGTGACGGGGCCGGACTCCCTACTTCCGGCCCATATGGTGCCGCCGCCGACTTGGCGGGGCGGCGGCACCGCTCCCTTTGGCGGGGGAGCGCCCTCCGGCTGCGCCATCTGGTGCGGCCCTCCGGCAAGGGATTGGCTCATACGAATGAAAGGAGAAGGCCATGTGGATGTCTATAGCCAAGGGCGCGAAATACGCCTGCTGCGACAGCATCACCTTCCGCGCGATGGTCATGCAGGGCGTGATACCGCGCTACCCGTCGCTCAACCCCAACAGCTCGCGCGAGGTGGTGAGCAGCGAGGACATCGACGCCGCCATCAAGGCGCGCGGCGCGGTGCCGGCGCTGCCGTCGCCCGACTGCGTGCCGGCGCGACGTCCGAGGCGGGTGGCGTGATGGGCGACCTGGTCTGGGAGGCGGGCTGCCGCCTCGGCGCGTGGTGGGACTCGCTTCCCGAGCGCGTGCGCAGCGTCGTGTGCGCCGTGGCGCTCATCGGCCTGATCGCCGTGGCCGGCGCCATCGAGGGGACCGCCCCGAGCGGGATGTACTACTAGGAGGTTTGATATGCAGTTTGAGAAGAGGCAGGTTCGCCTGGGCGATATCCGCCCGAGCGGGCAGAACCCGCGCGAGGACTTCGGCGACATCGGCGCCCTGGCCCGCAGCATCGAGGCGACCGGCGGCGAGCCGCTGAACCCGCCCGTGGTCGTGGCGGACGGCAACGTGTTCCGTATCGTGGACGGCGAGCGCCGCTACCGCGCGCTGTCGTCGATCTACGGTGAGGACCGCGAGGTCTCCGCGCTGGTGGCGGAGAGCATGGACGAGGCAAACGAGCTCGTGGCCATGCTCGCCACCGACGACAAGCGCCAGCTGACCGAGGCCGAGCGCGCCCGCGGCGTGCAGCAGATGCTCGTGCTGGGCATCGACGAGCAGCGCATCGAGCGCGCGAGCCGCGCCACCGCCGGGCAGATCCGCGCTGCGCGCAGGCTGCGCGGTCGCATCGACGCGGGCGCGCAGGTGACGCTGGAGCAGCTCGAGGCCGCGAGCGCCTTCGAGGACGAGAAGGACATCGAGGCGGTCCTCGCCGCAGGTGACGGCTGGGCGGGCAAGGCCGACGGCATCCGTCGCCGCATCGAGCGCGAGGAGGCCAAGGCGGAGGACTACGACGCCTTCGGTGACGCGGGCATCCCCGTGGTTAAGGAGAAGCCGGAAGGGTTCACCTACAAGGACTGGTCCCACGTCGGCCTCGCCGCCGAGAAGCTCGAGGGGAAGGAGTTTCCCGCCGGAACTGTCGCCGTGTGGGGCGGCAGCTACTGGGAGCTCTATGGGCCGAAGGCCGACGAGCCCGAGAAGACCGAGGAGGAGATCAGGGCCGAGCAGGAGGCCGCACGGGAGGCAGCGGCGCTCAAGGAACTGTACAGGAGCCTGATCGGCTTCGTGGCGTCCGGCGCCTTCGCCATGTCCAAGGACCTCATGATGCGCGTGCGGGCGGGCCGCCCGGACCCGGCCGGGCGGCCCGAGTACATGGGCGGGGACAGCCTCGCCGAGGACAAGGAGCGCTTCGGGGCCATACGCGACGAGTTCGTCCGCAACGTCAAGGCGTGCAGGCCCAACGAGTACGAGGCCGGCTACTGGCTCATGGAGGCGGCCGATGACATGGTCTGTCTCAACAAATCCTGGGGCGACGACGCGGAGGAGTTGCTCGACCACTATGGCATCTTCTGCTCCGCGGGCTTCGAGCCCGGCGAGGAGGACGTATGGCTCATGGAGAGGGTTCAGGCGAGCGCCAAGGAGGAGGAGAAGGATGAGTAGCGAGAAGGATGTCAAGGTGACGGTGGAGGCGTGCGGCGAGGTCCGCGCTTTCGAGTGCCGCTGCACGGTGCTCTCGACTGGCAACGGTGACGGCTCCGGCAACTCATGTTTCGTGGGCTCGGCCAGCCTCAGTGATCTGTTCGCGCTCGCCTGCGAATGCACCGTCGCGCTCTGCGCGGCTTTCAGCCAGGCGGGCGTTCCGGACAGGAATGCGCGCAAGCTCATGCTCATCGCCGCGCTCGGCGCCAACCCCAGCGGGCACTCCGACAGCGTCCAGATCACCGACCTGGACGCGCGCAGGGAGATCCGCGACATGGCGGCGAAGCTGGGCGTCGATGCCGACTTCTAGCGAGCGCCGGGCGGTCGTGCAGCGCGGGGCGGACGGGCGCTGGTTCGCCCGCCCCTACATGGGCACCGACCGCGTGACCGGCAGGCGGATCAGGCCGTACAGGTCGTGGGATGCGGAGCTGACGCGCGAGCAGGCGCAGGCCGAGTGCGACAGGTGGGCGGCCACGTTCGACCCTTCCTCCGCGCGCGACAGTTCCAAGCGCCTGTCCTCGATGCTCGAGACGTACATCTCCGACCCCGTCAACGGCCTGTCCGACAACTCGGTGGCCACGTACCGCAGCGTCGTCAGGACGATGGTGGAGCCGACCATCGGGCGGCTTCCCTACGACCAGCTTGAGCCCTGGGACGTGTCGGCGGCGTACCGCATGCTGCTCGCGCCCAGGACGGGCAAGGGGCTGTCGCCCAAGACGCTGCTCAAGATGCACGCGCTGCTCAAGGGCGCCTACCGCTCGTGGCGACCGGCGCTGGGCCGCGACATCATGCTCGACGTGCCCGCGCCCTCGCCCGACCCCGTCGAGCCGTTTGCGCTTTCCGAGCTCGACACCGACGAGCTCTCCCGCGCGCTGGTCTCCGCCATGTCATCGCGATCCGCCTCGGGCGCCAACATCTCGCGGCGCACCGAGGCCATGGCGGTCTACCTCGCCCTCAACACGGGCCTGCGCTGCGGGGAGATCTGCGGGCTGCAGCGCCGAGACTGGCGCCGCGCCCTGCACGACCTTCACGTGGTGGGGCAGGCGGTTGAGCACCCCGAGCTGCACCGGCAGGCCTACACCAAGGGCAGGCGCGTGCGCAACGTGGCGCTCGCCCCGGCGGTGGAGGCCCAGCTGCTGCGCCACCTGGAGTGGCAGGACACGTGGCTCTCGCGCAAGGGGCCGGCGGCGCTGGTGGTGACCTTCGGGCCCGCCGGAGCCATCGCGCGCCCGAGCACCGTGACGAGCCGCTTCAAGTCGCTCGTTAGGGACCTGGGGCTGCCGGACGAGACGGTGTTCCACTCCCTGCGGCACACGCACGCCTCGTGGTTGCTCATGAACGGGTTCGACATGAGGACCATCCAGGAGCGCCTGGGGCACGCGAGCGTCAAGACGACGCTCGATATCTACGGCTCGGTCATGCCGGGCCGCGACCAGGCCGCCGCCGCGGCCTTTACCGATTCGATCTGCGGAGGTGATACGGATGACGATACTTGATTCCCTCGTGGAGGGCGCCCTGTGCCTCGGCAACAGGCGCGAGAGCAACGAGCTGCTCGGCATGATGGTGCGCTACCTCGTGACCGGCGAGGTGCCCGAGCCGCGCACCGACGCCCAGCGGATGGCCATCACGATGATCATGCCGGTCCTCGAGAACAGCCGCGCCAGGGCGGAGGCCGGAAGGAAGGGCGGGCAGAGCAAGGGCAAACCAGAAAGCAAACGCGCGAGCAAAACGGAAAGCAAACCCGAGAGCAAACGCGCAAGCGAAGAGGAAGAGGAAGGGGAAGAGGAGTTAGGAGTCTGGATTAACCCCTCAGATTGTGAAAACGAAGGGGGAGGGGGCGCCGAGTTCGTCCCGCCGACCCTCGAGGAGGTCAAGACGTACTTCGCGGTGAACTGCCTGCGCGGCAGCGCCAGCAAGTTCTACGACTACTACGAGTCAAACGGCTGGACCAGGCAGGGCTTCCCCATCGCGAAGTGGGAGCCGGTCGCCCGAATCTGGTCTGACCGCGAGCGCGGCTACGATGCCGAGCGCAAGGCCCGCGGCGGGCAGACCTCGCAGGAGGTCGAGCGCGCGGCGGTGTGGAAGCCCGCCGAGACCGAGGATGACGTCATCGCCGCCCTCGAGCGGGAGCTGGGTGAGTCGGCATGATCACCCTCATGGAGATGCTCGACGGCTTCGACCCCGCAGCCGGCCGGCCGCTCGACGTGACGCGGATCTACATGGCCAACGTCATCAGCGCCGACGAGGGCGCGCGCCTGGCCAAGAAGCAGAAGCTCGACGAGTACCGCGCCCGCAAGCGCGCCAAGGAGGACCTGCGGATGGACATCGCCGCCATCGCGAGGGGCGAGAAGCCGAGCTGGAGGTATGCCAAAAGTGTGCCAACGGCGGCAGGGCAGCTGGGTCAGCAGGCGATGGGGTTCCCGCCGCTAGAGGGCGGAAACGGCGCCGGCGGGGGAGTCCCCGCGGCAAAGAACACCTAATTCTTTTGAGATAGGAGAGTGAGAAGGTTTTGACCGAGATCTCAGCGGTGATGAGGGCCTACCGGGACGCCCTCGACAGACACCGGATTCCCTGGGCCGATGACACGTACGACACAGGGCCGGTGGGCTGCCACCGGATGCGAATCGAGCGCACCAAGACCATCCTGGACGAGCACGAGGTGAGCGTGATCTGGGGCTATCAGTGCCTGCCCGCGGACGAGCCCGGCGATTCCGCCGGCGACGGCGAGGAGACCGAGGTGAAGGTCCGGACCGTGGGCATAACCGACGGCTATCCCGAGTGCCTGGAGGTCATGTACGACCCGATCAGCGCGGATCCGTTCGTGGCTGCGCCCGGCGACATCCTCGCGGAGGTCTTCAGCGTGAGGGGTGAGTCGCGATGAGCTACGTGTGCGGACCCGCCGACTGGATCGACCTCGCCGTCGGCCGCCTCGAGGACGCGAAGAGGTCGCTCAGGGAGCGCGACCGGCTGCGACAAGCTGCGACAGGAGTGCGACATGTCGCGACGAGCAGCGACATCTGCGACGAGCTGCGCCAGGCGAGGCGATGCCTCAACCGCGCGCTGATCATGGTCGCGGAGGAGAAAGTAATTGAGAAGGAATGGAGCACGAAGTGAGTGATAGGAACGAGTGGTTCAAGGACGTTAAAGAGGCTCATACGGGGCCTCGAAGTCGAGACCGTGGAAGACCCTTTCGCATGTCCGACCGTCAAGAGCGTCACCGACGGGGAGGATGTCCTGCATGCGCTCGGCTTCATCCGTCCCGTGATGTCTGCGGCATCGTGAACGTCGACATCGATGAGGTGTATGGACTCATCCGGCACATAGAGCCCGAACCCGTCACGGGCTCCACATCGGACGGGTACCACACGTTCGACGAGCTCTACCACCACCGGACGGTGCTGTTCTCGGTGATCGTGGCCATGTTCCGTGGGCGCTCGTGGAAGTCGCTCCACCACCATGACGGGACGATGTACGACGGCATGTTCATCGTGGGCATCGACACGCCCGCCGGCCCCGCCACCTACCACTACGACGTCGAGCCGTACTGGGACATGTTCCCGTGCGAGGTGCTCGACCGCGCGCCCGAGTGGGACGGCCACACGCCAGACGACGCCATCGAGCGCATCGGCACCCTGCGGGACATCCTGCAGGCGGAGACCGAGGAGGAGGGGAGCGAGAAATGAGTGAGGAGGCAAAGATGTACACCTGCTCTTGGTGCGGGAAGAGATGTATTCGTGGATGTGGGACGAGGAGAGCGTCGTGTGCGAGCAGCTTGGGCTGGCGGGGGTCAAGGCCGAGAAGGGTGGTGACGAGTGATGAGGGAACATTTCATAGTCGATAACTCCACGACGCCAGACTGGGAAGTGATTCCGCTAGGCCCCGTCGACAAGGAGGGACGCAAGGTCTCCCTGTCGACCGCGACGCTCTTTGCGGATAGCGGCATGGAGTGCACGGTCAAGAAATATGAGTATCTGCTCGGCGCTGGCGTTTGGCGTGCCAGCTGCGATGAGGGGGTCGTGAGGGTGGACGAGATGCACCTGATTCGCCCGGATACGTTCGGCGCCCTGATGAACGATATCGAAGCTGCTATGAACTGCCCTGCCAGCGAAGAACCGACGCACGCCTACAACGTTGTCTCTGGGATGTGCGATGCCTGCGCTGACAGGTGCGGCGGCACGTTGTGCCAGGCGAGGGCGCTCCACAGCATCTGCCACCGCATTCACTCCCTGCTCGCGGGTGATGGCAAATGAGTTGCTATTTCTGCGGCGGGTCCCACATCGCCTCCATCCACTCTGCCCCCGACCGTGGTGGCTGCAACCGGTCCGTGGGCTCCATGACGCTGATGCGCCGATACGACGGCGAGCCGATCGTCAGGGTCGAGCTGGATACCAGCGTGATGCTAGACGTCTCGGTCAACGGCTCGTGCGGCGACTGTGCCAGCGCCGACGTGACGGCGGACGCCTACATCGATGACATCAAGTACTGCCCGTTCTGCGGAGAGGAGCTTTAAGTGAACGAGAGCTATAAGGATTTGAAGGCATATCTGCTCAACGAGATCGCCGAGGACGCTCAAGACATGCTGAATGCGATCGGGGACAAGGATGTGGACGAGATCGATGACGAGGAAGTCCTCTGCTTCTGCCACAGCATCGCAACCACGATGACTGCGCTGGAGACCGTCGTCATGGTCGGCATGCTCGTGCCCTGGTTTCTGGAAAGTAATGGGTGTGAGGACAAATGAACCGCAAGGACGTGACCGCCGATCTGTCCGAGAAGGTGGCCAAGAAGCTCCGCAGGCAGTTCGCCATCGTCGCGCAGGAGGTCTGGGTCGATCCCGACCATAGGGTCGACTTCGTGGCGTTCTCTCCGGGCAGTGGAGGGCGGAATGCGGCGCTCGAGCACGGGAAATTCGTATTCGTCGAGGTCAAGTCGTGCGTGGCGGACTTCAAGAGTGGCCACGGCCTCACGTTCCTCGGCGACGAGAACTGGCTCGTGTGTCCCCGGGACCTCGCACACGAGCTGTACGATGAGCGTCTCCTGCCGTTTGGCGTGCAGGTCTACTGCCCCGACAACGGCGGCGCCCTGCGGCTTACGTACGACCTTCGGATGCAAGCCGCGAAGAGCCTGAGGGAAGATTCGACACTCTGCCTGCTCTGGGCGATGCTGATGGACTCGTACTCGAGGTGGCGAACGACGTGGGATGTGTTCAACGAGACAGGAGAGAGTTATGACCTTTAACGATGTCGAGTTCAAGGCGTGCCCCCCGGTGCGGGGTCGAGCCCAAGATGGAGGACGTGCGCGAGCGTTCCCTGACCAAGCCCAACGTGATGAGCGTGAAATGCCCCGCCTGCGGGATGTCGAACAGCATCGCGTGGGGAAGCATGGACCTGCCGCCGTTCCGCCAGGCGGTGGCCATGCTCGCGGACAGCTGGAACAGCCGGTGATCAGCTCGGCGGTCGAGCTGTTCCGCGCGACCGCCTGGCGCGCGGTGCCCGATCTGGTGACGGGTCCCGCGCGCCGGGCGCTCGCGCACGGTCGGGCAGACGCGCCGCGGGTGACGGCGTCGCAGATCGGGGAGACGGAGCGGAGGGCGCGGGCGCTAGAGCGCGACCGGGCCCGCGCGCTCAAGAGGTCGAGGAGGGCTAGGCAATGAGGTTGTTTGAGAAGCTGCGGCGGATTCTCGTCGAGAACCGCCGCGTGCGCAAGAGCATCGAGGCGCGTCGCGCCTGCAGGTGCAGGAGGTCGATGAGATGACCGTGATGTGGGACGTGCAGGAGAGGAACTGCGCGGTCTGCGGGAGGATCTTCATCCCGCAGGCGCCGAAGGCCAAGTACTGCTCGGAGGACTGCCGGCGAAAGCACGAGCAGGACCGCGCGAAGGAGGCTAGGCGCAGGGGCGCCAGGCCGAAGAGCGACAAGGTCGACCGTTACCTGGCGCCCACGGGCCCGGCGCACGATGAGATCATGGCCATGCGCCGCGAGGTCGCGATGAGATATTGAGTTTCCGCAGGTAGATATATAATTAAGGCCGCTGGCGTTGGAGCGCCGGCGGCCTTTGGCAAAGACGCCTCCCGGCATCCTCTATATGGCGTAGAGCATGGTACCACGCGGGAGGTCACATGGACGCAAGGGAATATCTGGAGACTGTACGGGCCTCCCAGCGCGGCATCGACCGCCGCCTGGCGGTCATCGAGTCGATGCAGGCGCGCGAGCAGGTCCGCGCCCAGCGCTACGACGCCGTGGGCAAGGGCGCGCACGGGACGGACTTCATGTGCTCGACGGATGACAGGATCGACTATGAGCGCCGCAGCGGCGCGGAGCTGTCGGAGCTTCGGCGCGAGGTGGAGCGGGGCCGCGAGCTGTGTGCGGGCGTGCGCTCCGCCAACCCGGGCAAGCGCTGGGGCGATGTGCTGGAGCTGCGCTACTGCGAAGACCGCACGCTGCAGGAGATCGCGGGGACTCTGGGGGTGTCGGTGAGGTCGGTGAACTCCGACCTGTGCGCCGCCTTGGACTGGACGGACATGGTCGGTCTGGCGGCAGCCCGATCGGGTCTTGGCCGCGCCGCAGTCTGAGCCGCATATATCTCTATCGTTACCCGTCGGCCCAGCGCTGGCGGGTTTCTCTTTGCCTGCGGACTGCACACGATTGCACACAATTGCACACCGTTGCACGCGATTGCCTACAGTTGCACGCGATTGCACACAATTGCACACCGTTGCAGGTTTCTTCTGGGATATAACTAGGGTGTCGATTCGCAGCGCCGCCCGCGCGGCTTGCGGGTCGGATGTGCGTGGAAGCACGATGAGTGGCCGGGGTTCCCTTCAGCAGTTCAGGGACTCCGGCCTTTCTATTACGTTTAATTCAATAGGGGATGATGCCCGTGGTCAGCCGAGAGTACATCGCGCGATCCGCCCGCCACCACGACACGGCCATGGCGTGGGCGTTCCGCCGCGCCCTGGGGGTCACGGCGGCGGCCCGCCGCCGACCGGGGGGTGCCGGGGGCGTGCGCCTGGAGGCGCTGCGCTACGGGGGCATCGAGGCGTGCATGTCCAACCGAGGGCGCTCCCCGGTGGAGTGGTAGGGGATGGGCAACCCTCGCAAGGCCAACGGCGCCCGCCGCCGCCATGTCGTGCGGTGGCTCCGCTCGCAGGGCAGGCCCTGCTGGATATGTGGGCTACCCATAGACTACGGGGTGCCTGCGGGCGACCCCCGGGCCTTCGAGTGCGACGAGCTCGTCCCGGTCAGCCGCGGCGGATCGCCCTCCGACCGCGACAACGTCGCCGCCGCGCACCGCTGCTGCAACAACTGGCGCCGCGCCCGCAGCGTCGCCGAGGTCTCGGCCGTCCGGTCCGCGCTCGCCGCGCGCCGCGCCGCCTGGAACTCGCCCGAGACGTTCGTCGCGCTGTGCAAGGCGCTCAAGGACGATCGCGCCTCCGTTATTGGCCCCCCGTCCGTGCCCGAGAAGCAGCCTCGGGCAACGACCTTTTGGTAGGGGACGCGCCTCGGCGCTCGACCCCACGGGGGTCTTTTGCCGGAGGGTGGCAGGCCACCATCCCGCGCCAGGGCCGCAATACCCCCGAATACGCTTTTTTACGGAAGTCAAGCAAAAACCGCAGCTAAACCGAGAAAAACTAGGCGGGTGTGTACGTGAAGATACACGATATCGTCCCATATGAGCGAAACGCGCGGCACAACGCCTCCGCCGTCCCCGTGGTCGCCGACTCAATCAAGGAGTTCGGCCTGCGCGGGACCATCGGCCTGGAGAGCCGCGAGCGCCCGGTTATTGTATGGGGGCACACCCGCGTCGAGGCGTGCAGGAGCCTGGGGTGGGACGAGATTCCCGACTCCAAGATCGAGTACTGCGACGACCTGACCGACGAGCAGATCAAGGCCTTCCGCATCGCCGACAACAAGACCGGCGAGGTGGCAACCTGGAACAAGTCGATGCTTCGCGAGGAGGTCCGCAGCCTCAAGGACTTCGACATGTCGCGGTTCGGGCTGGACTTCAAGAGCAAGCGGCTCGACTACGGCCACGAGCGCCTGAGGACGGACGACGCGTACAACCTGCGCCTCGTCAGCCGATCCGACTGCGGCCGCGACGGCATGCCCCGCATGAAGCGGTGCATGGCCAAGCCGGCGGACATGATCGGGTTCAACTACGCCAAGAGCACCCCCGAGGCCGACAAGGCCGGCCGCTGCTGCCACTTCTTCATCGACGACTACCAGTTCGAGCGCGTGTGGGCACGCCCCGCCGCCTACCTCGAGTGCCTGCGCGGCTTCGACTGCGTCCTCACGCCCGACTTCTCGCTCTACCTCGACATGCCCGACGCCATGCAGCGGTGGAACCGCTACCGCTCCCAGGCGCTCGGCCACTGGTGGCAGGAGCAGGGCCTCCGTGTAGTCCCGACCCTGTCGTGGGCGCAGCGCCGGAGCTTCCGCTTCGCGTTCGACGGCGTCCCGCGCCGCTCGACCGTCGCCGTGTCGACCGTCGGCGTGAAGGGGGACGAGAACGCCCTGGCCGTCTGGCGCGAGGGCATGGCGGAGGCAATGAGCCGCCTGGAGCCCGCGCGCGTGCTGCTCTACGGCGGCGACATTGGATTCGATTTCGGCGGCTGCGAGGTCGTCGAGTACAAGGGAGGCGGTTTCCGTGGGAGGTAGGGGCTCATACTCTTACTCCGGCAAGCGTTCAGCCAAGGACGGATCGACACTGTCAGCCTACGCGGTCGCATCCCTGAACAAGGGTACTGCTGGGGGAACGACGGTGGAGTCTGCCATAGCCCGCTTTCGCGAGCAGCTGATGGACAATAGGTACGAGCACTCGGCCTATATCGATGACGCGGGATATGTCCATGCGCTGGGGTCGACTGGTAATGAATGGTCGACCAGAGTCGCACCGCTGTCCGCCGTCGCCCATGAAAAGGGCGTCTCGACGATTATCCATAACCATCCTCATGGCGGCGCGGACGGCCGCAAATGGGGAGGCCCGCTTTCCGGCGGCGACCTGGAATACATCGCCTCGGCCTACAACAGGAGCGGAGGACGCGTCAAAAGGATCGTCGCGACGTCGAACGAGGGGACCTATTCCGCGCTCGTGACGAAAAGCGTGAGCGGCAAGGCCGTCAAGTCTGCCGCAAAGCGAGCCGACGCTTCGGTCATGAGCAGGAAATACCAGAGCGAAATCGCGATGTGGAGAGCCATGAACAAGGCCTACACCTCGGAGTTTGCTAAAATAGGCATTGAGATCAGCTATGAGAAGCAACCGAAGAAAAGCGGGCTTCTCGTGACCCAGAAGACCGGCACCTATGCGTGATAGGGGTTGATGCCAGATGGCATACGACGTTGACTACGATTTCGAGTTTGACGAGGACGAGTTCGGCACGGCGATGATGCCCAACGGCGTCAAGTGGCGCGGGAACCTCTGCCTGCTCCCCAACGGCAGGTACCTCCCGCCGGGAAACTACCGCACCGAAGACGGCGGCGACATCATCTATGAGCCGCCCGAGCTGAGCCCGTACGCCGAGATGCTCTCGCAGCTCAGATAGGCTGCCGGTATTCAGGATTTTTTAAAGCCGTCCCCCAGGGGCGGCTTTTTTATTACGGGCTTTAGCCTGTGCGGGGCGCGCAGCGCGCCGCATCAGAAACCACCCGCTATGCGGGTGGGGCCAAACGGCTTTACAAAGCCGCCCCCTCGCCGGACACTTGCGATTGTTCAGGCCGCAAGGAATCCG
>DBFMRS010000030.1:0-6512 GCA_048387515.1 Collinsella sp. | reverse complement strand
GGTTGTCGCGAAAATACCGTGGCTGACGTATTCGCTCACTACGATGGTGCGTTTGTCGGCACGTGCTTAAAGTGCGACGGAAAGCTGGATGCCCCGGTTGATGTTGAGCGGGTAGCTCGTTTTATGGCTGCCGCTCGTACGGCGCGAGGGGAGTAGGCACCTATGGCGCTCTATCTGGGTATTGATATTGGGACAAGCGCCTCTAAAGGCGTTTTAATCGATGATCGATGCAACATCGTTTGCCAAGCCTCTTGTGGACACGAGACGGACAACCCGTGTGATGGATGGTACCAGCATGATGCGGAGGCAGTTTGGTGGGGCGATTTTTGCCGCTTGTCGCGCGAGCTGGTGGCGCGATCGGGGGTTAACGCGGCACAGATCGGATGCGTGGGCCTTTCCGCATTGGGCTGCGACTGTGTGCCGGTCGACACCGAGTGCAACGCGCTGGCGCCCGCGATTTTGTATGGAGTCGATGCACGTTCGAAGCCGCAGATTGACGAGCTCCTTTCCGAATATGGGTCAGATCGCGCACGCGAGCTTTTCGGGCATGATCCCTGTTCGTCAGATATTGCTCCCAAGATCTTGTGGTTTAAGGAGAATATGCCCGAGGTGCACGAACGTGCCGCGAAGTTCCTGACGGCGTCATCGTTTCTGTGCGCAAAGTTGACGGGGCGTTTTACGGTGGACCGTTATTAAGCGGAGGATTTTCTTCCCCTATACGACCGCTACACCTGGAAGGTTGATGCTCGGGAATGTGCTCGTTTCTGCCGGCCTGACCAGATGGCGGAGGTGATGTCGGCTACCGATATTGCCGGGGTGATTACGCAGCGTGCGGCTGAGGCGACGGGGCTCGCGGCAGGGACACCTGTCTTAGTGGGAACGGGCGACTCTGGTGCCGAGGCCATTTCGACGGGTGTATTCCGTCCCGGCGATATGATGGTTCAGTTGGGGAGTACGGCGTATTTCATCTACCTAGCTGATCATATGATCGATGATGCCCGCCTGTGGCCGGGGACGTTTATCATTCCCGGAACTTACGGGATCTGCGCGGGGACCAATACGGCGGGCGCACTCACATCGTGGCTGCGCCAAGAGCTGTATCGCGACGCCGTAGAGGCCGAGGGCCACGGTGGTCCCGATGCCTATTCGGTTATGGCGCATGATGCCGCCGACGTGGCGCCGGGTGCCGATGGGCTCCTGTGTCTGCCGTACTTTGCGGGGGAGCGTACTCCGCTCAACGATCCCGAGGCGCGTGGCGTCTTCTTTGGCCTGACCGGAAGGCATACGCGAGCCCATATGGTTCGCGCCGCCTTGGAAGGCGTCGCGTATACCGTTGCATCCCATGTCGACATTATCGAGCGAGAGCATGGACTGCCAATTGGGCGCATTATGCTTGTCGGAGGTGGAACCAAGAATCCAGTTTGGATGCAGGCTATCGCCGACGTATGCGGGCGCGAGGTCTCGGTTGCCAAGGTTACGGTGGGCGCATGCTTCGGTGATGCCATCATGGCAGCTCTCGCAGGTGGCGCCTATGCATCATGGGATGAGCTCGCCCAAGTCCTTGGCGTTGCGCAAACAATCGTGCCCGATATGGCTGCCCACGAGTTATATGCATCGCGTCGTCATATCTTTGACGAATTGTATGCACGCAACCGTGATCTCATGCACGAATTGGTGTAATGCTGCCGAATTGTACTGCCTACCAATAGGGACTGCGTTGTGCGATTCGCATGTCCCTTGGCATTTTTGCCCACAGGGGTTAGCGAAGGTCAAAAACAGAGTGCGCATTTGCTAAAACTACCGACTCGATGCGCTTTGCGTCACAGTTTTTGAGTGAGGCAATGCGCATCGAGGTCCTTGTGAGCGATCTGATGAGCGACTGTGCGCTTGTTTCTGTGTTTGGCTCGGCTGGCGCATCGGTCTCGAGCAGTAAACGATCGAGTGGAATCTGTCGTGCGTATTCGCGTCCTCGTTTAGACGCGAGCATGCGTTCGTTGACGGAAAAATAGCAGCCTGCATCGCGCGCGCGGACAAGCTCGTCCGAGGTGCCGCTAAACCAGTGGAAGATGATAACGGGGGAGCTGGGGTTTGGGATGAGTAGTCCATGCGATTCGAGGATATCCAGTACGGTTCCTGCCGAACGAACGGCGTGAATTGATATCACACGCCCGGTAAGAGGATGCTGCGCGAGAGCCTCGCAGAGCCGGTCAAGTGCCTGTATTTGAAGCGGTTCGCTTCCGGCAAAACGCGCGGAAAAGTCGAGTCCCACCTCGCCGATGTAGCGCTCTTGGGCTGCAACTTCGCAAAGCAGATTGATTTCGTCAAAACCACAGTGGCCATCGGCGAGCCACCAGGGGTGGAGGCCGATGCCCTTGATGACGGTAGGAGGGCGACGGGTTCGCCCATGTACGCTAGCGAAGTCGCGTGGATCGACGCCGCAATCAAATAGACCCAAGCCCAGTGCCGTCGCCTCATCGGCAACGGCGTCCGGGTGAGTCATTAAATCAAGATGGCAGTGTGCATCAAATAACCGGGGCTCCATCTCGGTGCGCTCCGCTAGTCCAGACGTTGGCCATCGGAGCGTACGCGCTCAGTGCCGCGGCCGCTGATCTGGCGGATAACCTCGCCGGCAATCATCTGACCCATGATGGGCGGCATAAAGCTGGCGGTTCCCAGCTCGGTACGCTCGTGGATATTGGAAGGGTCGCGGGGCTGTGTCTTAACCGATTCCTCACAGCTAAACAGTACATGCAGGCTCTTGATTCCGCGTTTCTTGCATTCTTTGCGCATGATGCGGCTCATGGGGTCGCGTACCGTATCGAAAATGTCGGCAAAGCGGAGGCACTCGGGATGGAGCTTGTTGGCCCCGCCCATGGAGCTAACCAAACGAATGTCGTGGCCCTGAGCATATTTGGCAATGGTGAGCTTGGCCGAGATGGTGTCGATGGCGTCGACGACGTAGTCGATCTTGCCTTCCGTCTGCTCCAAAACGCTCGCGAAGAAATCATCGATGTTGTCGCTCAGCAGGTATTCGGTGCGTTTGATGACGGTAGCGGTAGGGTTGATGTCGTGAATCATAGCCTCCATGACGTCAACCTTGCGCTTGCCGACGGTGCTGTGAAAGGCGATGGCCTGACGGTTGATATTGCTGGGCGCGACGACGTCCTTATCCAGAATGACGAAATGTCCGATGCCGCCGCGGGCGAGTGCCTCGCAGCAGTTGGAGCCCACACCTCCGCAGCCGAGCATCAGCACCGTGGCGTTGGCGAGCTTATCGAGTGCCTCACGGCCCATGATGATCTCGAGCTTGGTGTCGCGTGTCTCGTTGGGAGTTGCGGCTGCGGTTTCGGTCATAGATATCCTCCGATGGGGAGTCGGTCGTGTTTTAGCTATCGCCATTATAGGTAATCGCCCATAGGTTGCGATGGCGTTTGCTTTGATGTGGTTTGAAGCATTGCGATTAGATAGTTAGACAAACATCTAAATATCGAGTATAGTGTGCGCGTCATGAGAGATGATGAAAGGAGGTCTTATGCCGGGAGAGGGTTTTAAGGCGCTTGCCGATCCAACGCGACGGCGCATTTTGGAGTTGCTGCGCGAGGGCAATTGCACGGCGGGGGAGCTTGCCGAGCATTTCGATATCAGTAAGCCGTCGCTGAGCCATCACTTGGCGACGCTCAAAAACGCCGGGTTGGTGACCGACGAACGTCATGGCCAAAACATCGTTTACAGCTTAAACACCACCGTCATGCAGGACTTGATCGGTTGGTTTATGGGCTTTACAAACACGGAAGGTGATAAGGATGAATAACGAAAACAAGGGCATTCACGCCACGGGGGTATCGCGGCGTGTGTGGATTGCGCTGATCGCTCTGTGCGTCGCCAATGTCGTAGCGCACCTCATGGTGATGCCGAGCTTGCCCGGGCAGATTCCCACGCACTGGGGCGCGAACGGCGCCGTCGACGGTTGGGGTCCCAGCTGGATGGCCTCCGCGCTCGGCGTGCTGCCTCTGGCGCTTCTCGCAATGTTCTGCGTGGTGCCGCGCATCGACCCCAAAGGTGAGGCATATCGAACCTCGGGCAAGTTCTACCAGGGCTTCGTAATCGCCTTCACCTTGTTCATGTGCGCCATAAGCTGGCTGGGAGAGCTTACGGTCTGGGGCGTGGTGCCGGCGGTCGGTTCGGTTAACGTGCTGATTTCCGGTGTTGTCGGTTTGCTGTTCATCGGCGTAGGCAACTACTTGCCGCGTGTGAAGCAGAACTATACGCTCGGTATCAAGACACCTTGGGCGCTTGCCGATCCCGAGAACTGGCGCCGTACGCAGCGTTTTGGCGGCGCCTGCTTTATGGTGCTGGGTATTGGCCTGATTGTGATGGGCGTGGCAGGCAGCGTGCTTTCGAGTGAAGTCGTCGCCGCGGTGATTGCGGTTCTGGCGTTTGGTTCGGTCGGAGCCGTCTACGTCTACTCGTATCTGCTGTGGCGCAAATCGCAGCGGGCCGTTCGCTAAGGTTGCGGAAAACTAGCGTACGCAGTTCATAGTATGTTCCGGGGGACTTTTCCCAGGTAGTATTAGGGGGTATGGGCAACCATGCCCCTTTTTCGTTACGTTTCAGAGCTGGTTTCCTCATTTCGTTTCCACTAAAGCGAAACAAGAATAGGAAAACAGCAGGTAGAAAGGATAAAACAGGCATATGGCTGAGTTTATCTACCAGATGTATCAGGCTCGCAAGGCCCATGGCGACAAGGTAATCCTTGACGACGTGACCCTGAGCTTCTACCCCGGTGCCAAGATCGGCGTCGTGGGCCCCAACGGTATGGGCAAGTCGACCCTGCTCAAGATTATGGCCGGCATCGAGGAGGTCTCCAACGGCGATGCCAGGCTCACTCCCGGCTACACCGTGGGCATCCTGCAGCAGGAGCCGCCGCTCGACGATGACAAGACCGTCATCGAGAACGTGCGCATGGCGTTTGGCGACATGATCGCCAAGGTCGATCGCTTCAACAAGATCGGCGAGGAGATGTGCGACCCGGATTGCGACATGGACGCCCTCATGGCCGAGATGGGCAAGCTCCAGGACGAGATCGACGCCGCCGACGGCTGGGATATCGATTCCAAGCTCGGCCAGGCCATGGACGCCCTGCAGCTGCCCGATTCCGACATGCCGGTCAACGTGCTTTCCGGCGGCGAGCGCCGTCGCGTGGCCCTGTGCAAGCTGCTGCTCGAGGCTCCCGACCTGCTGCTGCTCGACGAGCCCACGAACCACCTGGACGCCGAGTCGATCCTGTGGCTCGAGCACTTCCTGCACAACTACCAGGGCGCGGTGCTTGCCGTCACGCACGATCGCTACTTCCTGGATAACGTTGCCGAGTGGATCTGCGAGGTCGACCGCGGTCACCTTTATCCCTACAAGGGCAACTACTCCACGTATCTGGAGACCAAGGCCGCGCGTATCGAGGCACAGGGCAATCGTGACGCCAAGCTCGCCAAGCGCATGGAGGCCGAGCTCGAGTGGGTGCGCAGCTCGCCCAAGGCTCGCCAGGCAAAGAACAAGGCCCGTCTGGCTCGCTACGAGGAGATGGAGGCCGAGGCCCGCGCAAGCCAGAAGCTCGACTGGACCGACATCCGCATCCCTGTGGGCCCGCGTTTGGGCAACAAGGTGCTCGAGGCCCATCATCTGCACAAGGAGTTCGATGGCCGCGTGCTCATCGATGACCTTTCGTTCACCCTGCCGCGCAACGGCATCGTGGGCGTCATCGGCCCCAACGGTGTCGGTAAGACCACGCTGTTCAAGACGATTGTGGGTCTGGAGCCGCTGACTTCGGGTGAGCTCGAGGTGGGCGAGACCGTCAAGATCTCCTATGTCGATCAGAACCGTTCCGGCATCGACCCCGACAAGAACCTGTGGGAGGTCGTCTCGGATGGCCTGGACCACATGATGGTCGGCGAGACCGAGGTTCCGAGCCGCGCTTATGTGGCGAGCTTTGGCTTTAAGGGCCAGGACCAGCAGAAGCGCGCCGGCGTACTTTCCGGTGGCGAGCGCAACCGTCTGAACCTGGCGCTTACGCTCAAGCAGGGCGGCAACCTGCTGCTTCTCGACGAGCCCACGAACGATCTCGACGTCGAGACGCTGTCCTCTCTCGAGGCGGCACTGCTCGAGTTCCCGGGCTGCTCGGTGGTCATTAGCCACGACCGTATGTTCCTGGACCGCGTCGCCACGCACATCCTGGCGTGGGAGGGCACCGACGAGAACCCGGGCAACTGGTATTGGTTTGAGGGCAACTTCGAGGCCTATCAGGCCAACCGTATCGAGCGCCTGGGCGAGGACGCAGCCCAGCCGCATCGTATCCACCGCAAGTTGACGCGTGACTAGATTGTTACGCGATTTTCCAAACCGCGTAACTGCTCGACGCTGCGCGGGCCGCAAGCACCCCATCTTGCCGTTCAAACCGTCGCTCGCGTACCGAAGTACGCGTCGCTCCTCTTTCACGGCAACCTGGGACACGTGCGGCC
>DBFMRS010000029.1:0-3630 GCA_048387515.1 Collinsella sp. | reverse complement strand
ACGACCTCGGAGGCGTCCGGCCCGAAGTTGAGGGCGAACCCGTCGCACGGGCACACGGTCCCCACCTCGGTCGTCGAGGTGGTTCCGGAGGCCGCGTAGCCGCGCGCGACGTAGGAGAACCCGACGTTGAGCGGCGGCAGGCGGTCGATGACGCTCTGCCCGGACTTGAGGCCGCTGGCGAGCAGGAGCCTCGAGCCGTCCGCGAGCACGCGCTCGATATCGAACGAGGCGCACGGCGGCAGGCTGTGGACGGTGGCGCGCGTCCCCTTTATCGACATGCCGCCCCTGATGCGGATGTTGCCCTCGGGCGTCATGGCCATGGGGCCGCGCAGCTTGTGGTCCCTGACGGCGAACTCGGAGATGCCGTCTCGCACCGTGACGACGGCTGCGAGCGCGTCGCTGTAGGAGACGTTGACGATGGGCGTGGCGGGCACGAACCAGTCGGTCGAGAACGAGCGGGTGACGGTCGTGGACAGGCTCGAGCCGCCGCGGACGGTGAGCTCGAGGACGTACGCGGACCTGTTCTCCAGGCCGGAGGCGATCTCGTGCGACCGCGCGCCCGCGGCGACCGATGTGTCGATGACCGCTGAGCCGCCGCGCAGCAGCCTCAGGCGCTGATAGGTGATGCCCGTCTCGTCGACAGCGGTCCAGGCGGCGCGCAGCGGGAGCTCGACGACGGCCTCGCCGTCCTCCGTGGGGGTCGTGAAGAACGCCTGCGGCGGGTCGGCGACCCTGAACACTGCGTACTCCGACCACGCGCCCCATGACGGGTCGGCGCCCTTGGTGCGCACGCGCAGGCGATAGGTGCCCTTCACCGACAGGCTCAGGGTTGTCGCCGAGGCGGGGCCGGTGATGTAGTGCTGGACGGTCTTGCCGTCCGGCTTGATCAGCTCTATCTGGGCCGCCGACTGCGCGGTGCCGTCGGGGTGGTTCCGCGTCCAGCCGATGGTCGCCGTCGACCCCGTCGGGTAGGCGGGCTCGGCCCCCGAGACGGCCGGCGCGTACGGCGGGCAGATCGTGGCCACGGCGTTGGATGCCGTCCACGCGGAGAAGACGGTGTCCCCCGCGCCCGCCACGGGCTTCTCGCGGTAGGTGCGAACCTCGTAGACGACCTTCTCTCCCGCCACGGCAGACGGGTCGGCCATGGTCCAGACGCCCGGCTCCTGCCTGTCGGCGGTAAGGGCACGGGGCTTGTAGGTCCTGCCGCCGTCGGAGGTCACGCGGACATCGAAGCCGCTAATCCAGGACGGGATATCGGGACCCCTGACGACCAGCGAGACCTCGCCGTCGCCGGAGCGCGATAGCGAGACCGATGCCGGTGGGGAGGGCGTCTTGTAGACGCGAACGGAGTTCGTTCTCTCCGATGTGCCGCCTCGCCAGCGCGCCCTCACGTCGTAGTCGTAGTAGTTGTTCGCCGACGTCGACGCGTCGCGCCAGTTGGAGATCGTGACGCTGTTGTAGGGGTTCTCGGTGTCGCCTCCGTTGGTATGGCGGTACACGTTGATGCCGTCGTAGTACTTCCTGGCGTCGTCGTCCGGGTGGTTGACCCACTCGAGCTCGGTTGCCCCGTCGGTCGAGCGCGTGACCCTGAGGTCGGTCGGGGCCGCGGGCTCGTATGCCGGGACCTTACCGATCCTGGCGCCCTCGCCGCAAGAGGTCGTCGCACCGACACCGCCGTAGCCGCCGACCGACACGGACTCGGTGTACGCCTCGACCCAGACGTCGTAGTCTTTGTCCTTGCGCTCCGCGTCGGTGTACCCGCTGACGGTGACGGCGCGCTTCCAGGAGGAGGTCGTGTAGCCGTCGCCCGACGCGCGCCAGACGCCGCCGACCTTGACGTGCAGGCGCACGCCGTAGCAGTACCAGTCGCCGAAGTCGACGGTGGCGGTCCAGTAGATGCGGGCCGTGGTGTCGTCGACGTTTGAGACCGATGTGGAGAGGCTGATCGAGTAGTACTTGACCCTGTTCCTGCTCAGTTCCTTGTAGGCCACCTGCTACCCCCTTCCGGTCCTGACGGTCCTCTTGAGCTCGGCGACCAGCGCCCTGAGCGCCTCCGCGACGCGCTCGTCGACCTCGATGGCCGACCCGTCGAGGTAGATGTTGTAGACGTCGCCGCGCTGGCCCCCGAGCTTTGCCATCTGCTCGGCGATGGTCGCCGCGAACGGCTCCGAGTACTTTCGGTTGGTGAGCGGCACGATTGCCTCGGCGCCGTCCTCGCCCACCCAGTCGAGCGGGTAGCCGGTCACCGGCGCGTCGACGATGGCTCCGTGCGCGTGCATGCGGATGCCGCCATCGGCGTGCCGTATGCCGCCCGCGGCCTTCTCGTTGCGTGTCCTGTTGACGGTCACGTAGGTCGTGGTGATCGTCGCCGACCTTGAGTGGAACGGCTCGTTCATCACAGCCTGCATGGCGGACTGGCACTTCGGCAGCGTCCCGTAGCTCGCCTTGGCGGTCATCTCCTTGCTCTTGAGCCTGGTGCCGTTGAGCTTGTCGACCGACGTCTGGGCCTTGTCGACTTCCTTCTTGTCGACCTTAGCCTTGCCGTTCTTGGACTGGAGAGCCGTGCCGTTCCAGGTCACGAGGTTGCCCTGGGCGTCGCGCAGGTCGCCGACGCTTACGTCGACGACGCCGTTCTTGTCCATCAGCTGCGAGCCGTTCCAGGTGTACACGTTGCCCTGGGCGTCCATGAGCTGGGTCTGGTCGACGGTCACGTTGCCGTTCTTGTCGACGATGGGCTGCGCGTTGTAGTTCTGGACGGCCCACACCATCTGGTCGATGTTGCCGTTGAAGTTGTGCGCGAGCGCGGCGAGGTTGGACGATCCGATGCTGTTGAGCGTCTCGGTCGACACGCCGGCGGCGGCGCAGGCGTCCGAGAACGCGCCGAAGTCGATGTTCTCCTTCGAGAACGCCTTCTTGAGCTTGCCGCCCATGTCCTCGAGCGCGGCCTGGATCTGGCTCGCCGCGCGGACCGTCGAGGCGGCGCCCTCGTCCATCGAGACGCCCCACCCGTCGAGGTCGTCGACGATGGAGCGGGCGGTGCCGTCGTAGTCCTGCGCCAGCTTGGCGAGCTGATCGTCGCTGAGGCTCGCCAGCTGCTCGGTGTCGACACCGAGCTGCGTGAGCGAGCCGGAGACGGCGGACAGGGTCTCGCCGTTGGCCGAGAGCTGCGCCTGGAAGAGCGTGAGCTGCGCCTGGGCGAAATGCTCGAAGGTGCTGCCGGCCTCCTGCGTGGTCAGGCTCGCGTCGCCGAGCTTGCCGTTGAGGACGTCGATGCTCTCCGAGGCGGAATCGAACTGCTTCTTCGCCTCGTTGTACTCCCTGCCGACCTTCTCGGTGCAGGCGAGCGCCTCGAGCTCTCCCTTTGAGAGCTCCGGGTAGGTCTTCGCGAGCTCCTTCAGGCGGTCCTGGTAGGGCTTCGTCTTGGAGGCGAGCGTGTCGGCGGCCTCGGACTGGGCCTGGTACGCCTCGGTGAGGTTCGCCGTGAGGGCGCTCACCTCGGCCTCCTTCTTCTTGGATGCGACGAGCTCGTCGATGGACTGCTTGAGGTTCTTGACGTTGCCGTCCGCGTCGACGTACTGCCCGTTCGCCACGTCCTGCGCCGAGATGTTGAGCCCGAGCTGGTCGTTGAGC
>DBFMRS010000028.1:0-6029 GCA_048387515.1 Collinsella sp. | reverse complement strand
CTCTCCACCTCGCGGATCTTAAGGTCGCACGCATCGCGCTCGTATTTGACGATGTTTTTCTGCGAGCCATCCGGCAGCGTAATCATGCAGCGGTACGAATCCTCGACATGCAAGTCGCGACCGAGCGAGATCATGGGGATCACACCATAGTTTTGCAGATGATCAATCAGACGGTGCAGTTCGTCAGCCGGCATGGCCTGGTCAAAAAGGACCTCATCGGTCTGAGCGTCGACCACATGCGCGCCATTAAAGGCAACTAGCAGACCGTCATGGTTTTGGAGGTCGAGCTCCTGCGCCAAGGCGTGCAGCCCCCATGCGGGACGGCCCGAAGCCAAAATGAGCTTAATGCCCGACTCCTGCGCCGCAAGCAGCTTCTCGCGCGTACGCGGGCTAATCACTTTCTGGTCGTTGGTGAGCGTACCGTCGATGTCCATCGCGATGGCTTTGATTGCCATATGTGCCTCCTTGCATCGTTTTTATCGCGCACTATCTTATCCGAGCCGGGGCACGTTCGCACAGCGCGCGCATGACGGTTGCAAAACCACCCCATTTGAAACAAACGCAAAAAAGTACTTGCAAAGACGCGTTCTGACATATAAGTTGATAAAAGACCGCCGTTGCGGTTTTAAGTAGGTCGAGCATATGAAGTTTGAGTTTTAGCGTGTAAGAGAAGGAAGATCGGCAAAGTACAACCCCAAACGCAATGACAACTTAATGAGGTAACTGCCACATGTGAGGCACCCAGGGCATTGCTGTCTCGATTTTGAGCACGATGCCTTCCGCCTTGCATGGGCCGTTCCATCCCGCCCCTGCAGCAACTGCCTCACGGGCTCATTGAAAACCGCATAGCACCCCAACGTCAGCACATCACCCACGGCAAGCGCATCACTCACGACAACCAGCACATCAACAAACAGCACGAACATCAACCGATTGGAGAAGCTATGACAAACCACCACGCTGAAGACGGCGATAAGAAAAGCATTCTGGATGCCCGCATTGAGCGAGCATATGCAAACGAATATGACGCCGCCTTTGCCGCCGCGACCATCAAGAACTACGCGTCGCTACCGCTCGCGACGATCTTGGCCGACCACCCTCAACTGCTGAAGCGCTGCACAAAGATCATGGGCGACCCCGACATTCGCAAGCTGACAGACCCCTATGCCCCAAAACGCGACAACGATTCGTACGTTCTTACCGTAGGCTGCCTAGCCCATATGCTTACGGCGCTCGACACGAAACTCAAGCTCGAATGGGAACCCGACGAGCGTCATGAACTCGAAAGCAAGCGGAACACCCTGCGCACCGCACTGTTCCTTCCGTTGGACGGCCTCAAGCGCTGCAACGTCGAGCTCAATACACAGGCGCGGCAAAAGCCCGGGACCACGGGGCAGAAAACTCCAAGACCCCATGTGGCCATCGTCGACCGCAACCGATATAACCGCATGACCGCGCACTTTTCCGCCGAGGGAGCAGCCATAAGGACGCTGATCGACCTGCTGTGCCTCCTGAGCATCAACGAGCTATTTGAGGGCTATCTCGCCCTTGTTCCTGCGACGGCACCCAAGTCGGTAGCAAAGATCATCGAGACCTGCAGACGCCAGTTTGAGCGCCATCGCAATGGCAGCGAGATGAACGCCAGCATCGCGCAGTACTACGCGGCTCATTACAAAAATGACGGATGTGCCCCTATCGAGCATCAGCTGCGGCTCGCCTACACCACGCCCGTCGCAACGCTCCATCGCTTTGGAGCCCTTGGCGCTTGCGAGCCGCACGGACAGGCAGCCTGCCCCACAACCGAGCTCGATCTCAGGCTCGGACGAACCCTGTAGCCCGCCAGCCCCTCCGCGGGCAACAATCCTATTCCACAACACAACCAACAGAAAGGAGTCCTCATGGACACCAATCATTCCCCCATCATCAGCCCCCTCACCATGCGTGAATCCGCCCGAGGTATCACGCTCACCAGCATTTACGATGAGATGCTCGCCCGTCGCGAGCTCTCCGTCATGGGAAACATCGAAACCCCGATGGCCCACGACCTATGCCAGCAGATCCGCCTGCTCGATGCCACCGACCCCAGCCGCCCCATCACCATATTTGTCGCCAGCGCCGGCGGAAGCGTGCGATCGGGTCTTGCGATCTATGACGCCATGCGCCTCGCATCGTGCCCCATCCGCACCGTCTGCCTGGAATTCGCCGCGTCCATGGGCGCTGTGATCTTTATGGGCGGCGACGATCGCCGTATGGCGCCCCATGCAGAGCTCATGATTCACGACCCACTGATCCCCCAGGGGGCAGGCGGCTCGGCACTTGCGCTGCAGGAAACCAGCCGGCGTCTCATGCAGACCCGCAAGACCCTCACGCAAATCCTCTCGGACCGCAGCGGCCTCACGCCCAAGCGCATCCAGTCCCTCACTGCAAAAGACACCTACCTTTCGGCCGAGCGCGCCGTCGAGCTCGGCTTTGCCCACGAAATCCTCTCGACCACCAAGGAGGTCGCCCATGTCTAACCTCGCCAGCCGCCTCGCCGCATCTGAGTCCGCATCGTCCACCATCCTCGCCAAGGATCGAACGCTTTCCTGCGACACCCGCCAAACGGGACTCAACAACAACGCACTTGTGATCGGCCCCTCGGGAGCCGGCAAGACCCGAAACGTCCTCAAGCCCAACCTGCTGCAAATGAACGCAAGCTACATCGTGCTCGACACCAAAGGCACGCTCTGTCGCGAAGTGGGACCCGTGCTGGCAGCCCACGGCTACCGCGTGCAATGCCTCAACTTCGCCGACCTCAACACCGTCCCGGCCCTTGCGCTCGGCATCGAGCGCTGCGGCTACAACCCCCTGAGGCACATTCGCCGCAAGGCGGACGGCAGGCCCAACCAGCAGGACATCCTCTCGGTGGCAAAGGCCATCTGCCCCATCGAGGACAACAACCAGCCTTTTTGGGATCATGCGGCGGCAAACCTGCTGTCGTGTCTTATTGCCTACGTCACCGAACAGCTACCCGCCGACGAGCAGACGATCAGCTCGGTCATCAAGCTGATCGAGCACCTGCAGGACGGTGCCACGGCCCGATTGTTTGACGATCTGATCACGACCGACCCCCAAAGCTATGCCCTCTCGCTATGGCGGCGCTACGCCATTACGCAAAATGCCGAGCGCATGCACGCGAGCATCGTCGGCATCCTTGCCGAAAAGGTCATGTGTCTGGGATTCGACGGTGCGGCACAGCTCTATCGTGAGTGCCATCAGGTGGACTTCGCTTCCATGGGACACACCCCCTGCGCCCTGTTTGTAACCGTGAGCGATATTGACCGCAATCTCGATCCGCTGACCGGCCTCTTTATTACGCAGGCGTTTATGGGCCTCATTCGCGAAGCCGATAGGCAGCCCGACGGCAGCCTGCCCGTGCCCGTGCGCTTTATGCTCGATGACTTCGCAAATCTGCAGATCCCCCAGATCGACAACGTGCTCTCGATTATCCGAAGCCGCAACATCTGGGCAACGCTGCTGCTGCAGTCGACCAACCAGCTCGATGCGCTCTATGGCGAGGCACGCGCACGCTCCATCATGGGCAACTGCGACACGCATCTGGTGCTGGCGTTCCAGGATCCCGAGAGTGCCCGGGTGTTTTCCGACCGCGCCGACGCGCTGCCCAGCACGCTCATGGCGACGCCGATCGATCGCTCGTGGCTCTTTGTACGCGGTCGCACTCCCGAACAGGTCGAGCGCTTTAGGCTCGAAGACCATCCGCTCTACGGGGAGCTGCCCGAGGCGCAGCGAGGCCATGCGGAGGCCGAGATCTAGGCGCAGGGTTCTCGCAGCGCGCGGCGCCCCGGCGATGTTCCACAAAGGCCGTGCGCCCCGGGACCACGGCAAAGCAAAGGGGCCCGCATCCGATAGGATACGGGCCCCTGACTATAAGGCGCGATGCGTTAACAGCAGCGACTACTTGCGATGCGCGCGATAGAACTCAATGAGCGCCTGGGTCGAAGCGTCCTGCTCGGCCTTGGCGGCGTCATCGTGGAAGGCAGGGGTAATCTGCTTGGCGAGCTGCTTACCCAGCTCAACGCCCCACTGGTCATAGGAGTCGATGCCCCAGACCGTGCCCTCGACAAACGTGATGTGCTCATACAGGGCGATGAGCTCGCCGAGTGCGAACGGGGTCAGCGTGTCGCCGAAGATCGAGGTCGTCGGACGGTTGCCCTCGAAGCAGCGGGCCGGGACGATCTGCTCGGGCGTGCCCTCGGCACGAACCTCATCGGCCGTCTTACCAAAGGCGAGCGCCTTGGTCTGGGCCAGGAAGTTGCCCAGGAACAGCTCGTGGACATCCTGGCCGCTGTCGGTTGCGGGGTTGGCGGTATTGGCAAAGGCGATGAAATCGGCCGGGACCACCACGGTGCCCTGGTGCAGCAGCTGGTAAAAGGCGTGCTGACCGTTGGTGCCGGGCTCGCCCCAGAAGATCTCACCGGTGTCGGAGGTCACGGCGCTGCCGTCCCAGCGGACATGCTTGCCGTTGGACTCCATGGTGAGCTGCTGCAGGTAGGCCGGGAAGCGGTGCAGGTACTGGCAGTACGGCAGCACGGCGTGGCTCTTGGAACCGAAGAAGTTGACGTACCAGACGTTGAGCAGGCCCATTAGCGCGACGGCGTTGCTCTCGAGCGGGGTATTGCAGAAGTACTCATCGATGGCGTGGAAACCCTCGAGGAACTGCTGGAATCGCTCGGGACCGAACACGACGATCAGCGACAGGCCCACGGCGGAGTCGACGGAATAGCGGCCGCCGACCCAGTTCCAGAAACCAAAGGCGTTAGCGGGGTCGATGCCGAAGGCCTCGACCTTGTCGAGTGCGGTGGAAACGGCAACGAAGTGCTTGGCCACGGCCTCGGCGTTCTGCTCATCGGAGCCGTCGATGGCACCCTGAGCCTTGAGCTGCTCGAGCATCCAGGTCTTGACCTCGCGAGCGTTGGTGAGGGTCTCGAGCGTGGTGAAGGTCTTGGAGACGATAATCACGAGCGTGGTCTCGGGATCCAGGCCCTTGAGCTTCTCGGCCTGGTCGTTGGGGTCGATGTTAGAGATATAGCGGCAGTCGATACCGGCGTCGGCGTAGGGACGCAGGGCCTCGTAGGCCATGACCGGGCCCAGATCGGAGCCACCGATGCCGATGGACACCAGATGCTCGATCTTCTTGCCGGTAACGCCCTTCCACTCACCGGAGCGCACGCGCTCGGCAAAGGCGTACATGCGGTCGAGGACCTCGTGCACGTCGGCGACGACGTCCTGGCCGTCAACGATGAGCTGCCCCTTCTCGCTTGCCGGGCGGCGCAGCGCGGTGTGCAGGACGGCACGGTCCTCGGTGGTGTTGATGTGCTCGCCGGAGAACATGGCATCGCGGCGCTCCTCAAGCTTCACCTCGCGGGCAAGATCGCACAGCAGCTTGACGGTCTCATCGGTCACCAGGTTCTTGGACAGGTCGAAGTGCAGGTCACCGGCGTCAAAGCTCAGCTTGTTCACGCGCTCTGCATCGGCAGCGAACCAGGCCTTGAGGTCGATACCTTCGGCCTCGAGCTTCTCCTGATGAGCCTCGAGCGCCTTCCAAGCGGCGGTCGACGTAGCGTCGATAGGTGCGGCAACAGTTGCCATAAAGTCCTCCTCAACATACGGGCGCAAACCTCCATGCACCCGGATAATCAGATGCCCCTATTCTAGCGCAGGTCAAGACCGTAATCAGCGAGCGTTGTCAATCCGCCCCCAAACGGCGACCGACCAAAAAGGGACAGGTTAATTTTGGCAGGTCAAACGCTTTACCTACCAAAATTAACCTGTCCCTTCCTGGCAGATATTAGGCCGCAGCGCAGACGCTACCGAGCAACTCACGCAAAGGAGACCCGATGCCCTCCAGCAGTTCGGGCGCGATAATGGCAAAAACGGGAACCTCGCCGGTGCCCACGACAGCAGGCACCTTGCCCTCCGAGACAATGCATCCATAAGGCACAAAGCCGTCTTCGCCGGCATCGAGCGCC
>DBFMRS010000027.1:0-3221 GCA_048387515.1 Collinsella sp. | reverse complement strand
CGCCATGCGCGCGATGGGTGTCAAGAACCTGTAGCGTTTGTGGTCTGTCCGGTCGGGGCCGGGCTTGGTTTTGAAAACACTCCGCAGCGCGAGGCCCGTCTTTCCGTTGCTCCGCAGGAGCAGGAAAGACGGGCCTCATGCGCGAGGACGTTTTCAAAACCAAGCCCGGCCCCGACCGGACAGACCACAAACGCTACAGGTTCTTGACACCCATCGCGCGCATGGCGTTCAGGATGGCGATGATCGCCACGCCCACGTCGCCAAAGACGGCAAGCCACATGTTGGCGATGCCCAGCGCTGCAAGCACCAGGATCAGCAGCTTAATCCCCAGCGCAAAGATGATGTTCTGCCAGACGATCGTCATGGTCTTGCGTGCCACGTGGATCGCGCGGGAAATGTTGGACGGCTTGTCGTCCATGAGCACGACATCGGCGGCCTCGATCGCAGCGTCAGAACCCATAGCGCCCATGGCAATGCCCACATCGGCGCGCGTAAGCACGGGCGCATCGTTGATGCCGTCGCCCACAAAGGCGAGCTTGCCCTTGCCACTCTCGGTTGCAAGCAGCGCCTCGACGCGCTCGACCTTATCGCCCGGCAGCAGCTGCGCGTGGAACTCGTCGAGACTGAGTTGCTTGGCCACAGACGCCGCAACCTCCTCGCGGTCGCCCGTGAGCATGACGGTGCGCTTGACACCGGCGGCGTGCAGGTCGCGAATCGTTTGCTCAGCATCGGCCTTGACGGTGTCTGCAATCACGATGTGGCCGGCGTACACGCCGTCAACGAGCACATGCAGAATCGTTCCGACGACCTCGCAATCGGGCGCTTCGACTCCGGCTGCGGCGAGCATCTTTGCGTTACCAACGACGACGTGCTTGCCGTCGATGGTTGCCGTCACGCCATGGCCCGCGTCGTTGGTGGAGTCGCTTACGCGCTTGGGGTCGACCTCGCCCTGGTAGGCGACACGTACGGACTGCGCGATGGGGTGATCGGAGAACGACTCAGCAAGGGCTGCGACTTCGAGCAACGACTGCTCGGTATAGCCGGCCTCGGGGTGTACCGCGACCACCGAGAACGTGCCGTTGGTGAGGGTGCCCGTCTTGTCAAAGACGACGGTGTCCACGTCGGCGAGCGTCTCGAGGTAGTTAGAACCCTTGATGAGAACGCCCAGTTTGGATGCGCCGCCGATGCCGCCAAAGAAACTGAGCGGCACGCTGATCACCAACGCGCACGGGCAGCTGACGACCAAGAAGGTCAGGCCGCGCAGAATCCAGTCGGACCAGGCACCGGTGACCAGGCCACCGCCGAGCGCGAGCACCGCGGCAGCGCCGGTGACGGCGGGCGTGTAGATGCGGGCAAAGCGCGTGATGAAGTTCTCGGTGCGTGCCTTCTTTTCGCTGGCATTCTCCACGAGCTCCAGGACGCGTGCGACGGTGGACTCGCCAAAGGGCTTGGTGGTGCGCACGTGGATGAGCCCCGTCATGTTGATGCAGCCGCTGATGATATCGTCTCCGGTTTTGGCCGGGCGGGGGACCGACTCACCGGTAAGGGCGGCGGTGTCGAGCTGGGTTTCGCCCTCGACGATGACGCCGTCGATAGGCACGCGCTCGCCGGGCTTGACCACGATCACGGTGCCGACCGCGATGTCATCGGGGAAGACCTGTTCGAGTGAGCCGTCGGGTTGCTCGACGTTGGCGTAGTCGGGTGCGATGTCCATCATGGCGCTGATCGACTTGCGGCTTTTGCCCACGGCATATGCCTGGAACAGCTCGCCGACCTGGTAGAACAGCATGACGGCGGCGCCTTCGGCCATGTGCGGGTCGGTATCGGGGAAGAGCACCATGGCAAATGCGCCGATGGTCGCGACTGCCATAAGGAAACTCTCGTCGAAGGCCTTGCCGCGGCGGATGTTATTGAATGCCTTTTGCAGCACGTCGTAGCCGGCAATCAAAAACGGTACGAGGAACAGCACAAAGCTGGCGTAGATGTTGCCCGGGGTGCCGAATGCGGCGGTGAGGGTGCCGAGCTCCTCGAGGGCGTACACGACGGCAAAAATACCCAGCGCTACCAGGATGCGGCTGCGCTTATGCTCGAGTGACTCTTTTTTCTTGCGCTTCTTCTTTTTCTTCTTGGGATCGGCGGTGGTCATGACTCGTATCCTCCCATTTGAATGAATGAACACTCGCTCATATAATTTCGCGAGCAAAGGCCGCGGCAAGCGCGGCCTTGCAGGTTGGCGTAAACCTGGGCTAGAGAATGATCTCGCAGTCCGGCTCGGCGTCGGCCGTAAACTCAACAACGCGGTTGAGCACCTCGTCGAACTCAGCATCATCGGCCTCGAGCGTCAGCTTCTGGGTCATAAAGTTGACGGACACGGATTTGACGCCCTCGAGCTTGGCCAGCTCGTCCTGAAGCTCGCGCGCACAGTTGGCGCAATCGATCTCATCGAGCTTGTACTGCTTTTTCATGGTGGGTTCCTTTCCCGTTTTTGCGGCTTGGGTGCAGGCCGCGCTGGTACCGTGGTTGGTTGCTATTCGCAGATATGGCTCATGCCCTGGTTGAGCATGGTGTAGACGTGGTCGTCGGCGAGCGAGTATAGGATATTGCGCCCGTCGCGCCGGAATTTAACCAGGTGCGACTGCTTGAGTGTGCGCAGCTGGTGCGACACCGCGGACTGCGAGGTTTCGGTCGCTTCGGCGATGTCTGCCACGCAGAGCTCGCGGCCCATGAGGGCGTAAAGGATCTTGATGCGCGTGGTGTCGCTGAAGACCTTGAACAGGTCGGCGAGGTCGTAGAGAAGCTCCTCGTCGGGAAGGTCCTCGGGCGAGCAGGTGGTCGGGATCGCGGGTTTGGTGGCCTCGATGTCGAGTTTCGTTTCATCAACGCGGATGCTCATTGCAATATCCTTTCATATGAACATGCGCTCATATAATTTACTTTCGATTATATGAGTGCATGTTCATATGTCAATGACGTTCAGGTAATTCGTTGTACAAAATGATGGGGAATAGTGGACGAGATCCCGGACTGAGCGTTTTTTGATAGTCGATGCCAAGGTGGGTACCCTCGTGCCGTGCAAAAAAGGTTGATTTCCGATCTCAGCCGAACACATTGAGCAAATGGGCCATTCCCGCAGTTAGCTGAACGCCCCCCGCGGCCCCTCCTGGGGTCCGGGGGCGCCGTTTTCCCAGTTGAAGGAACGGTGGAGATGTGTTTCGATAGGT
>DBFMRS010000026.1:0-14885 GCA_048387515.1 Collinsella sp. | reverse complement strand
GGGCAGCCGCATCGCGCCGTTCCTCCGCTCGAACCCCAACCGCTTGCGCCCGCAGGTGACCGACGACGAGATGTTCGACCAAGGCCATATCCGCATGGCGACCGAGGCCATCCATACCGTCAAACCGCTCGAGGTCGATATCCCGCGAGGTCGCCTTGTCGCGGTGACGGGCGTTTCGGGCTCGGGCAAGACGACGCTGGTGCTCGAGACGCTCATTCCTGCACTCAAAGCGCAGGCAACCGGCGAGCGCTTGCCGCGCCACGTGCGTTGGGTGGATGCCGAAGGCATTGCGCGCGCCAACCTGATCGACGCCACGCCCATCGGTGCCAACGTGCGCTCGACGGTGGCGACTTATGCCGATATCCACGATGAGCTGCGCCGCGCCTTCGCCCGTACACCCGAGGCCAAGGCTGCCGGCTACAAGGCGGGCGCCTTTAGCTACAACACCGGTGCCCTGCGCTGCCCCACGTGCGATGGTACCGGCTCCATATCGCTTGACGTGCAGTTTCTGCCCGATGTCGAGATCGTCTGCCCGGCATGCCGCGGCTCGCGCTACGCCGAAGCCGCCTCGCATATCCATCGCGAGGGCAAGGACGGTAGTCTGCTTACGCTGCCGCAGCTTATGGACATGAGCGTGGATGAGGCGCTCGACGCCACGGTGGGGCTCAAGAAAGTGCAAGTCCGACTGCAAACGCTTCACGACTTAGGTTTGGGCTATCTCACCCTGGGCGAGCCCACGCCGGCGCTCTCGGGCGGCGAGGCTCAGCGCCTTAAGCTCGCGAGCGAGATGGGCCGCGTGCAGGACGATGCCGTGTTCGTGTTCGATGAACCCACGATTGGCCTGCATCCGCTCGATGTGCAGGTTCTGCTGGGCGTGTTCGACGGCTTGGTTGCCAAGGGCGCCACGGTTATCGTGATCGAACACGACCTCGACCTTATCCGCAATGCCGACTACGTGATTGACATGGGTCCGGGCGGCGGTGACGCCGGCGGACAAATCGTCTGCGCCGGCACACCGGGCGATATCGCAGCCTGCGCCAAGAGCATTACCGGTCGTTACCTATAAGCGATGTGACAAAGGGACTGTCCCTTTGTCACATCGGCGTCTATTTAACGCATTGGGCGGCGAGATAGTCGCGGAAGAACGGCAACTCAAAGGCAACGACTCCTCGTCCGCGTTCTCCAATGATGCCGGCGTCTATCATGCGACGCCGGTAGCGGGAGACCTGCTGCGGTGAACGCTTAAGGCGCTCGACGAGGTCGGCGGTAGTGGACTCTTTCTCATCGTCAAGCATGGCGATAAGGAACCGCTTGTCCTCTGCGGTGAGTTCTCGATAGGTTGCTGCGAGAATCCGGTCATCCATCTCGTCGCGGGCGATTATGATTCCCTGGTCAAAGTCGCGCGACGATATCTCCTTTGAGTTGCTCGTGAGATCCCATGCGCGGTAACCCACAAGCTGCAATAGAAAGGGAAACCCCGAAATCGAGCGAACAGCCTTATCGATTCCTTCGGCATTCGCCACGCGGTCGTTTTCCTGAATCGTTCTGATCAGGGCTTCGCGCACATCGTGGTCGGCGATTCGCCCCAGATGATATTGCTGAGCACGGCGAAGAAACGAGACCGTCTTATGACTGAGCAGCGTCGAGACGTTGTTGGGAAGTCCCGCCATGAGCAGGGCGACGCGCTTTCCGTCGGTCACAAAGTGCTGATATGTGGCTGCGAGTTGAATCATCTCGTCGAGCGTCGGATCGACTTCATCAACCGTGATGAGTAGCCCGGTGTCGGCCTCATTGAGCTGGTCGATGATGTCACTCATGCGGTAACGCCAGGTCGAGACCTCATGGGCGTGATTGACCTCGATGCTGCCGAGAGGCGCGATTCCAAGACCGGTAATTTCGAAATCGTTCGATAGGTCAATGAGGTGGGCTGCTGCCCGTTTTGCTCCGAGCTCGATTTCCTCAAGCATTCCTGGAAGCGCGGTTGTCTTTACGGCAACCCAGCCATGGGATTCGGCCCTTGTCGCAAGCGACGACATGAGGGCGGTCTTACCTGTTCCGCGTGCCCCCGAGAAGATAGAGGTTAGTTCCGGGCGTCTGCGCTGGCTCAAGAAAGCACGGTCCAGATCACGAATGATCTGCTGCCTTCCGGCAAGATGTGCGGGAACCTCACCAAAACTAGGAGTAAACGGGTTTTCGAGATACTCCACTGTGACCTCCTTCAGCGTCTCGGGTTAACTTCATTTTATTCTAGTTAATTTCAGTTAAAAACAGTTAATTACGTTTAACTATATGGCGATCGAATGTGACAAAGGGACTGTCCCTTTGTCACATGCCGGCAAAGCCTGTCTGGCGCAGGGCCTCGTAGAGGACGATGGCGGCGCTGTTGGAGAGGTTGAGTGCACTGATGCGGTAGTCGTCCGGGTCGATGAAGTTGCCGCAGATGTCCTGCTGCAGGATGGCCTCGTGGCTGTCCTCGGTGTGCCCGAGCGACTCCTCGTGGGCCTCCCAATCCTCGGCGTTATCGAGCGAGTCGCAATCGCGCAACATAGGGATGCGCTCGCAGCATGCGGGCGCCGCGGCAAGCAGTGGCTCGGGAATGCCCGAGCTCTCGCTGCCAAAGACCAAGAAGTCGCCGTCGCGGTAGGTGCTTTGCGCATAGGTGCGGCGCGCCTTTTTAGTTAGCAGGTGCAGTCGCTCGTCGGCGGGGGAGAGGCCGTTGCGTGAAAGGAAATCCTCCCAGCCGGCATACGTCGTCACGTCCAAGTTTTGCCAGTAACCCAGGCCGGCACGACGCACCGTCTTGTCGTCGAGCGAAAAGCCCAGGGGCTCAACCAGGTGTAGACGGGTTCCCGTGACCACGCAGGTGCGGCCGATGTTGCCCGTATTGGCGGGGATCTCGGGCGCGTACAGCACGATATTGAACATGAATCTCCTTGGCTCAGAACGAAAAACCACCACGAAGGGGACAGGCACCTTCGTGGTGGTTTGTGGCGGTTACGTAGCGGGCGGACAAATCCGCCTCGATAAACCTAGGCGCGGTGCCAGTCGGTCAGGCAGGCATCGAGGGCGGCGATGAGCGCGTCCTTGTCCATGTGACGGCCGATAATGCACAGGCTCGTCATGCGGTCGCCCGTCTCGTCATCCCAAATCTGCATGATCTCGGGGTTCTCGTCGATAATCTTCTGCTTCTCGCCCTCGGGCGCGGAATCGACGAACAGGCCGTTCTCCATCAGGCGCATCTGGTGGCCGGCCTGCTCGAACATGTAGCACATGTCCGGATCGCCGGTCTGCCACAGCGGACCCTTGACGCGAATGACCTCGTCGGGCCACTCCTGCTCAACAAAATTGGTGAACTTCTGCAGGTCAAACGGCTTGCGGCGCGAGTACACAAAGGTCTCGATGTCGTACTCGAGCACCTCGGGGTCGTCGTGCTCCTCGGGATGCTCCATGGCCTCGATCCAGGCGGCGGAGTTGTAGGCGCGCATAAAGTCGAAGCGGTCGGTGTCGAGCAGCTCCTCCATGGGGACCTCGCCGTTTTGGGCCTCGACGATCACGGCGTCCTTCTGCAGGCTGCGCACGATGGCCTTGAGCTCGGCGATCTGCTTGGGGCTCACAGTATCGGTCTTGTTGAGGATCAGTGTGGAGCAGAACTCGATCTGCTGGATGAGCAGGCTTTCGATGTCGTCCTCGTCGATATCCTCAGCCAGCAGGTCGCGACCGCCGTTGAACTCGTCGTACATACGGGCGCAGTCGACCACGGCCACGATGTTGTCGAGCGCAAGTTTAGGCTCGCCGCCCACCTTGGCCTCGTCGCAGAAGCTCGAGATGGTGTAAGCGATGGGGATGGGCTCGCAAATGCCCGAGGCCTCGATGATGATGTAATCGAAGTCGCCCGAATCGGCGATGCCCTGCAGCTGGTTGGCAAGGTCGTCCGAAAGCGTGCAGCAGATGCAGCCGTTGGTGAGCGGGATGAGGTCGTCGGTCTCGGAAAGGCCGCCGTCGGCGATGAGGCTGGCATCGACGTTGATCTCGCCGATATCGTTGACGATCACGGCGGCGCGGATGCCGCCGTCGTTGGCGAGGATGTGGTTGAGCAATGTGGTCTTGCCGGCACCGAGGTAGCCGGTAAGCATGATGATCTTTACGGGTTTGTTGGGCATGTGCCCTCCTTTGTTAGACATGGCTTACAGTTGAATCATATGCCAAACGCCTGCTCTTATACCCACGCGCTGGCAAATAACACAGGCTACTCCCAGGCTCCCCATACATCGGGGCAATAACCGACGGTGGCCTTTTTGCCGTTGCGCACGATGGGCTCGGCCAAGACCTGCTGATTCTCGAGTAGCTTGTCGAAGCGCTGGCTAGAGGTGAGGTGCTGGATGAGTGCGAGCGTTTCCTCGTCCTTGGCTTTGGGGTTGAGCAGCTTGTCGATACCGCCGACCGCCTGCATCACGCTCGTGAGCTCGCCCTTGCTCATCTCCTTTTCCTTAAGGTCGATAAACTGCACCTTAATGCGGCGCTCCTTAAAATAACGCTGTGCCTTCTTGGTGTCGAAGGACTTCTTGGTGCCAAAAATTTGCACGTTCATGTATTTGTTCCGCCGTTCTACCTGATGAAGTTGGTGCGCTCGCGATCGGCTTCGGGGGCTTCGATGCCGGCGGCCTGTCCTGCCTCGATACAATGCAGGAGCCAGGCCATGTTCTTGCCGATGTTGCGCATGGTGGCTAGGCCCTCGGCGTCCTGGGCGGCCTCGCCCGGCATGGCGCCAAACACGTTGTTCCAGTACGTGGAAGCAACCACGGGCATCTGGTTGATGGTGAAGTACTTATTGAGCACGTCGAAGGTGGTCGACGTGCCGCCGCGACGGGCAACGGCGACGGCAGCACCCGGCTTGTGTGCAAAGGCTTTGCTGCCGGCATAGAATGCGCGATCGAGGGCCGAAAGGATGCGTCCGCTGGGGTGCGCATAGTAGACGGGCGAGCCAAAGACAAAGCCATCTGCCTGCTCGGCGGCAGCGATCAGCTCGTTCACCACGTCATCGTCAAAGGTGCAGCGACCGCCAAGTTTGCCACACTGGCCGCAACCGATGCAATCGCGAATGGGCTTGGCGCCTAGCTGAAACACCTCGGTATCAATGCCTTCGGCATTGAGCTGCTCTGCGATCTCGGCGAGTGCGCGGGCAGTGTTGCCGTTTGCCTTGGGGCTGCCATTGACTAAAAGAACCTTCATCACAAACTCCCTCTGCTTTTGGTGACTTCTGCAGAGGATTATCGCACGATGGGGGAGGCGGCGCGGGCGCGGCGTTAATCCAGTTTGGTACCTGGCACCTGCACGGCTTTCCCGAGCAACGCTTTGAGCTCGTTCAAAATGGAAACGGGCTGACGGTCGACGCCGTCCAGATGGAGCGTGGCCACGCGAATGGGCGGCTGATATTCAAATGAGCCAAAGAGCACGGGCGACCCTATGAACCGCTCGATTTCGTCTGCGATCGCGTCGGTCTCTTCGGAACCAAGATTGTCGAAAATCGCTACGAACATCGGTCCGGTTGAGCGGAACAGACGGCCCTTGCCGCGCGAGCAGTCCATGAGGCAGGCGGCGCTTTCTGCCAAAACGCGGTCGCCCGCATCAAAGCCAAAGCGGGCATTGACCTGAGCGATATCGTCAATTTTAATGGCGACAAAGCCCGCCTCGCGCGCCACGCGACGCATCTCGCCAATGGCGTTGACCAGGGCGTGGATATCGCCCAAGCCGGTCACGGAATCGGTCGTATCTGCCAAGCTTCGGTTGACGACAATGCCCACATACATGTTGGGCTCGGTATCGGTGCCGTCCAGGCGGTAGCCCGTACAGTCGCAAAGCGCGTATTTTCCGGTGGCATCCATGACGCGATACTGCATGTAGTGGAAGTGCCACGTGCCGTTTACCACCATATCGAGCTCGGTGCGTACATTGTCGCGGTCTTCGGGGTGAACGCGGGCAAGCCAAATATCGAGCGAGTTGTAGGGATGCTGGGAGGGCAGGTCAAAGTCGCGCACGGCATTAACCGACCATTGCGATTCGCCGGTATCGAGGTTAAGGATAAACGGATAGCGCGTCTCGGAGCTCATGGAGATCGCTTGGAACACTCGGTCGTTGCAGGGAAGCTGATTGGTGATCGGGCGTTGCGGCGCGTTGGCTTCTTTCGGTTGTTGCACGCGGTGCATGAGCTTGTAGCGATACATTTTTCGGTCGGCGTCCATGGTCATCTGGCGACGCGTGTCGCCAGCAAGCGGGTCGACGCGCGAGCAGCCAAAACTAAAGCTAGCGATCATGGGCGCTTTGCCGTCCGATGTTGCCTCGATAAGATCGGTGCGCGTCCGCTCCAGGCGTCGCTCGAGCTCGGCTTCGTCTGCCGCAGGCGATACGAGTACAAATTCGTCTCCGCCGATACGGAACAGCAGATCATCGGGCTTCATTGTTCCGGTGAGCGCGCGGCAGATGCTCAGAATGTAGCGGTTGCCCTCGGCGTGGCCAAACTTATCGTTGCAATGCTTGAGGTGATCGATGTCGATATAGGCGCAGGTGAAGGGGATACCTTTGTGCCAGAGTTGATCGACGTAGAGGTCGAGCCCACCACGGTTGCCAAGATTGGTGAGCGAATCGATATAGGCGTTGCGCTCAAGCAGCTGGCGTTCTTGTTGCAGGATGGCGAGCGTTTTTTTGTAGCTGCTCGCCGATGGCGCGCAGTTCCGTGGGCAGCGCGGCAACATTGAGCTCGGCGGTTGAGGCCCCGTTTCCAAGTCGCTGAAGATGGGCGATGATTGATTGCTCGCCCAGGCGATACGACTCGTTCATGATGGATAGCCTCCTTGGGTGGAACAACGGTCTGCATCATACCCCCAATTCGGTTTGGATTGGGGGTATAAGTTAGCTAATGGGAACAAACGTCCTCTCGATGGTGGCGTTTTGCGCGCGAGCATACTAGTTGTTGTCACCGCCGTCGAGCAATGCCTCAAAATCCTCCTTCTGCATAGGACGGTAGTAGAGGAAGCCCTGCGCATAGCGTGCGCCCATCTGACGCAGCAGCTGAGCCTGCGCCTCCGTCTCGACGCCTTCGACCACAACGGGCAGATGGAGCGAATGCGCCATCTCGAGCATTGATGAAATGATTTGCGCGCTACGGCCTTGATCGCTGTCGACGGGCACAAACGTGCGATCGAGCTTGATGACGTCGACGTTGACGTTTTTGAGCATCGCGAGCGTGGACTGACCGGTGCCAAAATCGTCCATGTAGGTCGAGAAGCCGCGGGTGTGCAGGTCGGCCGTCAGTTTATCCACGGCCTCGGACTCTCCCGTATAAGCCGTCTCGGTGATTTCGATGCGTATGAGCTCGGGCGGCAGGTTGTATTGGGCGGCGAGCGCCCCCATATGCTCGGCGACGTCGCAGGCAAGAATATCCACGCGCGACACATTAAGCGAGATCGGAATCACGCGAAGCCCTCGATCGATGCGCTCGCGCAACCACGAGGCAACGCCCTGCCAAATATACTTGTCGAGCGTCACCACAAAACCGCTTTGCTCGAGAGCGGGGATAAAGGTAGCGGGTGAAATGAGGGAGCCATCCTTGTCAATCCAGCGCGTGAGCGCCTCGGCGCCAATGATCTCGCCGGTTTCCATGTCCACCTGGGGCTGCAAGTAGTAGGTAATGCGGCCGTTTGAGAGCGCATACTGGAACTCGGTCAGCGTGTGGTGGAACGCGATTTCGCGCTCATACTCTTCGGGGCGGAAAATGGCAATGCGCTCCTTGAAGTCGTTTTTTGCGCGCCGATTGGTAAACATGGCCTTGGCCTGCGCATCGATGGTGATTTCCTCGTTGGGGTCGATGGGGCAAACGCCCATGGACGGCCAAAAACCTACGCTGTCATCGTGCTTGGCCACTGCCTGGCGAACGTTGCTATAGATTCGATTGACGGTTTCGTGCTCAAAGGGGATGAGTACGCAAAAGTCGTCTTGGCCCCAGTACCCTGCAACGCCCATATCGGCATTCTCGATGTCCTTGAGGACCGTACCCACATCGGCGAGCATGCGGTCACCCTCGGCTTGCCCGTACCATTCGTTGAACAGCCGCATGTGCCCCATGTCGACGGTGGCGATGCACCAGGTACCGTCGCGTCTTGTTTTAAGAAAAGCGTTGGCGCGCCGCATAAACTCGCTGGGTCGATAGAGGCCCGTGAGCATATCGATGCGTTCGGCGATGGCGTTTTTGCGCTCTATCTCGGGTATGGGGAGGCTGTCGTTGGGGACAAGCCCGCCGGTCGCGCGAAGGCGACGGTCGAGTTCGCCTAAAACGGCGGTCGTTTGACTGGTCAAGCGCTCGTAAAAGGCCGGAACGACAAGACAGACGGGAGTAACGGTGTCGCCCGCGATTCGAACGGGAGCGAAAACGGCCTCTTTAAGATGATGAACCAGTTGCTCGAATGCCTCGTGCTCCAAATCGTTGCTGAGCACGACGAACTGGACGCTTCGTGAACGGTAGACGCGACTCCGGCCGCGGGTGATCGACAGCATGCGGCCTGCGTATTCGGCGAGCATGTTGTCGACGGCATCGGCTCCGTAGAGCTCGTTGAGCTTTGCCGTGCCACGGATGCGCACCGCTATAAGCCCCGTCTCGCAACGGTCGCGACGGCAGGCATCGATAGCGTTGACCAGCATGCGCTGCGTTCCGAGTCCCGTGGCGGCGTCGACGGTCTCGGCAAGCGAGTGGTTGACGAGCTCTCCGACATAGAGCGAAGGGGTATTTCCATCGCCGTCGATACGAAACCCGCGAGCACGGCAGAGAACGTAGTCGCCGGCGGCATTGCGCACGCGGTACTGCATGACGTGACGGTGTTTGGAGCCGTTGTAAATCTGATCGGTCTCGTTGATATAGGCCTCGAGGTCATCGGGATGGACGCGCGTTTTCCAGTAATCGTGGCAGTTGTCTATATGCTCCGAAGGAAGACCGAGATCGCGCACGGCGCCTTGCGACCAAAGGGTGCGATGTTTGTCCAAGTTCTCGATAAAGCAATAACGGCCTTCGTTGAGCATCGAAAAGGCGTCGAAAATGCGATCGCTTACTTCGAAGTCATCAGTGTGAATTTGCGAGATATTGCGTCGATCAAGGTGTACGGCATGGCGTAGCTTGTAGTCGTACATGCGATGGTCGGCATCGAGTGTCATGCGATTGGAGGCTTCGCCCAGTTTTGGGTCGGCATGCGATACGCCATAGCTAAACGAGTGAGGCATCTCGGAATCGTTATTTTTGAGCAGGACCGAGCGGCAGTGTTCCAGACGCTCGGCGAGGTCGTCCTCGGTCGCGACGGTGGACAAGATTGCGAACTCGTCGCCACCCAGGCGAAACACCGCTTCGTCAACTTTGATATAGAGCTTAAGGTACAGGCTCACCTGCATAATGTAGCGGTTACCCTCGTCGTGACCGAAGGCGTCGTTGCAGTGCTTGAGGTTATCGATATCGATAAACGCCATGGTGACCGGCGTGCCCTGCCCCCAGAGTTCTTCCAACGAGCGGGTATAGCCGCCACGGTTGCCAAGTCCAGTGAGCTGGTCGGTAAAGGCTGTTCTTACCAGGTCTTCCTGGCGCTCGAGCAGGTCTTGAATGGTCTTTTCGAGCGTTTCGGTATAGGTGTTGGCTGTGTCCATATGTGAGTGGCTTTCTGGGGTCGAGATGGCTTGCGTCGGATAATCTTGTTGTCAATGGGACCTTCTTCGGTCTATGGACGCGTAAACTTTCGTCCCCGCCGTGTTTTATCGATGGGTTAGATTGTTGTCTACTGTTTGGTACTGTTGCCTAATGATATGAACATCATTATAGGGGTGTATTTGTATAAACAAGGTCAGTCGTTAATAATAATCGCCGAGTGGTTGTGTTTAGTTTGCATCGGCAAATGTGACCGAGACGGTATATGTTGACGGGTATACTTGTTCCGTTCAAAAGCATGAGGACGGGGATGGTTGCATGGCACTGCCAAAGACGGCGCACACGGTGGGTCTGGCGCTCGAGGGCGGTGGCTACCGGGGCATGTATACGGCAGGCGTGCTCGATGTTTGGATGGAACATGGCCTGACCTGCGATCATATGGTTGGTGTCTCGGCAGGCGCCGCGTTTGGATACAACTTTAAGTCGCGCCAGATTGGTCGCGCCATTCGTTACAACAAGGCCTATTGCGCCGATAAACGCTATGCGAGCGTGGCCAGCTGGCTGCGCACCGGCGACATGTTCAATGCCGAGTTTGCCTATCACGAGGTGCCTATCGAGCGCGACCCTATCGACTTGGATGCCTACCGCGCCAATCCCATGCGGTTTACGTGCGTGTGTACCGATATCGAGACAGGCGAGGCAGCCTACCATGATCTGCCTTACGGTGACGAGCGCGATATCGAGTGGATTCGGGCGTCGTCGGCGATTCCCGTGGCGACGCGTCCTGTTGCCATTGAGGGTCGTAAGTATCTGGACGGCGGCGTGGCTGATTCCATCCCCAGCGCTTGGCTGTTTGCGCAGGGCTATGACCGTAACGTGGTGGTGCTGACGCAGCCGGCGGGCTTTGTAAAAGAGCCCAATAGCCTGATGCCCATGCTGCGATGCGTGTTTCGCCGCTATCCAAAGTTTGTTGCAGCGCTTGAGCATCGGCATGAGGTGTATAACGCCACGCTTGACGACCTTGTGCGTCGTGAGGCCGCTGGCGAGATCTTTGTGGTGCGGCCGAGTGAATCGGTGAAAGTGCCGTCGCTTTGCCGCGATCCCGATGAACTTGAGCGTATCTACCGGATCGGTCGCCGCGATGCGGAGGCGACGCTGCCCGCGCTGGAAGCGTATCTGGCAGGGTAGAGGCTACGGCGGAAAGCGCATCCCAGAATTAGCGCTCAAAGTGGCCCCCAGTTTCCATGAGAGGACTGTAGCGGAAACGGCATCCCGGAATTTGCGTTCAGACTGGGACACAGTTTCCCGTCGGCCCTCTATACGGAAAGCGCATCCCAGAATGGGGGTCCAAACTGGGATGCGCTTTCCGTAGCTGAAGATTTGTAGTCGCGGAGCAGTTGCTCGGCTTATGCCTATGCCCGCTGCCAGGTATCGACGAGCTCCTTTGCCGCGGCGTGAGGGTCGTCGGCACTGCAGACGGCACTCACCACAAAGAAGCCGTCGACGCCGGTGGCCTTGAGCTGCGGCAGGTCGGCGGTCTTGACGCCGCCGCCCACCACGATGGGTACGGGACTTGCTGCATGGAGGGCGGCCAGATCCTCAAAGCTCTTGGTGATGATGGAGCCGTCGGCAGCGCGTCCGCAGTCGCGCTTGGTCTCGGTCTCGTGGAGTGGGCCTACGCCCAGGTAATCGACCAGGCTCATGTCGGCGGTTTTAACGTACTCGAGCATCTCATCGCAGCGGGCAGAAAGGCCCACGATGGCATCGGGGCCCAGCAGCTTGCGGCAGACTTCGACGGGAATGTCGCTCTGGCCCACATGGACGCCGTCGACGGCAATGCCCTGCTCGCGCGCGGCGAGCACGCAGTCCAGGCGGTCGTCGATAAGCAGGGCGACCTGGCCGGTCTTGCCGGCATGCGCGATGGCCTGGGCGGCGTCGCCCGTTAGCGCGATGATCTCGCGGGCGCTTGCTACCTTGGAGCGCACCTGGATGCAGGTGAAACCGGCGTCGAGCGCCTGTGCCACCACATCACCCACGGGGCGACCGAGGGTGTTTTCGGGACCCAGTACCAAATAGGCCGAGATATCAAGGTTGTCGCGGATACTCATTGGGCTTCCTCCTGCTTTTTGATTTGCGCTTCCATACGCTCGAGCTTGCCGGTCATGGTGTCGGTAAATCCGGGGCGAATGTCGGCTTTAAGGACGACTTCGGTTCGGATGCCCTTGCTTGCCAGCGCAAAGGTCGCATCGCGTACGACCCGCATGACCTCGTCCCAATCGCCCTCGATCTCGGTGAACATCGAGGTGGTGCGGTTGGGAAGGCCACTCTCGCGAATAACGCGGACGACCTCTGCGACCTCGGCGGACAGCTCGTCGCCCGTGCCACACGGCGCGATTGCGACGGCGACCAGCGTGTTCATGCCGGAATTGACTGCGAGCTCGGACATGGGTCTTACGCCTCCTCGAGTTCGAGCGGGTTATTGGCAATATCCTGTGCGGTTGCACGGTAGAGCTCGTCGATAAAGGCGACCTTAAAGCTTGCCGGGGCGTCGGCGACGGCGGCGGCACGCGTACCGGCCACGTTGTAGGCGGCGGTGCCGCAGACGGCTGCCGTAAACGGATCGGCCGCGCAAGCATATACGGCCAGCACGCCGCCCTGCGAGCAGCCACAACCGGTAATCTTGGACATAAGCGGGCTGCCTCCGTGGGACTTGGCCACGGTCGAGCCGTCGGTGATCAGATCGGTCTCGCCCGAGACCACCACGGCGCCGCTGGTGTAGCGGGCGAGCGCTACCGCGGCACCGCGGGCAGCATCGACTGTATCGGTGGTGTCGACGCCACGGGCGCGACCAAGGTCTGCCGCCTCGCCCTCAAGGCCCCACAGGGCGGCAAGGGCGATAATCTCGGAGGCGTTGCCGCGCACGATGGCGGGTTTGTACTGCTTAAGCTCGCTTACCAGCTGGGTGCGCAAGCTACCGATGCCCAGGCCCACCGGGTCGAGCACCCAGGGCTTGCCGGCGTCGTGTGCCGCCTTGGCCGCGCGGGGAATCGTCTGCTCGTAGATGGGGAAGAGCGTGCCCATGTTGAGATAGATCGCACCGCCGCCGGCGACGAGCGCCTCGCTCTCGTCGGGCAGGTAGACCATGGCAGCCGAGCCGCCCACGGCGAGCTGTGCGTTGGCGACAAAGTCGATCGTCACCGTGTTGGTGATGGAGCCGGCCATCGGGTTGGTGGCGTGAATTTCGTCCACCGCTTTGATCATGTTTTGCTTAAGTTGTTCCGAATCGATCACTGCACATGCCTCCTTGGCATAGAAAAGGGGCGCTGTGCATAGACAGCGCCCCTGCAAAAGGCGGCATGCTCCCTACGCCAGCATTAACTGACAGGTTCAAAGGATTGGGCTTATTGCCCTCTCAGCCTTGTGGTCTGCACCGCCGGCACTCCTGCATCGAATCTGTTGCTCCCTATACTAGCGTACCTGCCAAAAAGGGACAGGTTTATTTTGACAGGTCGGTACAATAGACGGGATAAGAACGACGAGGGGGCTCTATGATCAAGCTTGTGCTGACCGATATGGACGATACGCTGATTTCGGCTGGGCGTGATGGCGCCAGCGACTACGCCATCGAGGGCATTCATGCCATGCAGACGGCCGGCTTGCACTTTGGGCCGGTTTCGGGTCGTCAGCCGTCCGCGATGGGCTGGATGTTCAAAAACCGTTCCGAGTGTTTTTCGACCGGTGCGTTCTGTAACGGCCAGGTGATGTTTGTCGACGGCGAAGTAGTCGCTTCGCGCGCAATCGACAACGATGCTCTGATGCGTTTGGCTGACTATCTGGAGCAAGAGACCGACGATACATTTCTAAAAGTCTATAGCCTGGGCGATGACTTTTGGGGCAACGATGCCTACTGCGTGACGAGCGATCCCGAGCGTGTGTGTCGCGCTATGGAGTCGGGCGGCAATGCGTGGCTCAAAGGCGAAGAGGCTCCGTGCCGTCCCGTCGTCGATGATGCGACGGTGTTTAAGGCGAATATCTGGAGTGCCCGTTCGCGTGAGGAGCTCGCGGAGTTACGCGAGCGCGTTGCCGCTGAGGTGCCGGAAATCTCGCTTGTGTTTCCCAACAACCGCGTGCGCCTGTTTGACATCCTTCCGGCTGGTTGGGACAAGGGCTGCGCTGCGCTGGAGCTGGCGCGCGCTATGGGCATGACGCCCGACGAGGTGGCCGTATTTGGCGATTCCGATAACGATTTGCCCATGATCGATGCCGTTCCCAACTCCGTTGCAGTCGCTAATGCCAACGAGGTCGTCACGGCGGCGGCGCGCTGGCATATCGGCGCTGCGGCAGATGATGCGGTCGCCGGGGCTCTGCATCAGATTGCCGCCTGCGCCGCGACGGGGGAGATGCCGTCGTTTATGCGCCAGGTGGACGCGGCGGGTCTTGGCGCCACGAACGTCTAGGGAGAACGTCATGAAGCTTCAGCAGCTTAGGTATGTTGTTAAGGTTGCCGAATGCGGCAGCATCACCGAGGCCTCGCGCCGGCTCTTTGTGTCGCAGCCTTCGATTACCGCGTCGATCCGCGATCTCGAAAACGAGATGGGTGTGCACATCTTTGAGCGCACCAACAAGGGCGTCATTGTGTCCGAGGAGGGCGAGACCTTCTTGGGCTATGCGCGCCAGGTACTCGACCAGGCCGACCTGCTCGAGGGCAAGTACAAGGGCGCATCCGAGCAGGTGCCGCACTTTAGTGTGAGCTGCCAGCATTATTCCTTTGCCGTCAACGCGTTTGTCGACGTGATCCGCGAGTTCGATGCCGCGCGCTACGACTTTACCCTGCGCGAGGAACAGACCCACGAGATTATCGAGGATGTCGCGCACATGAAAAGCGAGCTGGGCATCCTATATCTGTCCGAGCACAACCGCGAGGTCATCGAGCGCATGCTGGTGGCCAACGAGCTCGTGTTCGAAGGGCTCTTCTGCGCCACGCCGCATGTCTTCGTCTGCGCCGACCATCCGCTGGCGGACCGCTCCAGCGTGACGCTCGAGGATCTGGAAGACTACCCGTTCCTGTCCTACGAGCAGGGCAGCTACAACTCGTTTTACTATTCCGAGGAGCTGACCTCGACGTTCGAGCGTCGCAAAAATATCCGCGTGCGCGACCGTGCGACGTTGTTCAATTTGGCCATGGGCCTCAACGGCTACACGGTATGCT
>DBFMRS010000025.1:0-5951 GCA_048387515.1 Collinsella sp. | reverse complement strand
CCCGGCGCATGTTCATAAATATGATATCTACCATCCTGCGGTGACCCATACGGAGAAGGTGTACCATCCCGCAGTTACCCATACGGAAGAGCGCTCAATTTGCAACGGCTGCGGAGAAGATATCACGGGCAATGAACAAGCTCATGCGTATAATGCACTTATGGCAGGCAATAAAGCATGTGGCGCATATCATACGGTATACAATACCGTAACAGATTCTGCGGCATGGGAGGAAACGGTTACGATTACAGATTCTGCGGCATACTACACTTGTTCCTGCGGTGCCACGAAGTAGCGGAAGCCGCCGAATACTAGGCCGTAGCGGTCAAGCATCAGGTTGAGTTCTGTTGATGCCGCCGGACGCACGCGCTCCGGTATCCTCCATGTCCCCCGAGCCACCTTAGCCAAGGTTCCAAGGGGCACCGCCCCTTGGCGCGCAGGGGCTCGGGGATGGCGCGAGGCATCCCCGGAATAGCTGGCGCGGGCACGCCGATGGCATGCCCGCGCTCTCTGTGTACGCTTCACCCCTCTTCGGCAACGTGCACGGTCCGGCCGCTCTCGCAGTCGATGCTCTCCACGTCGCCGAATCCGATTCGGACGGCAGCCCATCCGCCCCCGTCCCCCACCAAGGCGTCGGCCTCGTCGCATGCGTCCGAGACGAGTCGCCCGAGTTCGGGCGACCCCTCCAGAGCTGTGCCCATCTCGAACGCCCCGCCCTCGCCACCCGACTCAAACTCGACGACGACAGTCAGCCCGACGGCTCCGCCCGGGGACTTGCCGAATCTGCCCACGGCGTCAAACTCGTCCATCTCCATGGAGCTACCTCCCCCTGACGGCGCTGAGCGACTTCGGTTCAAAGTGCTCGTCGCGTTCGATGGCGGCGAACCCCATCTGGCGGTTCAGCTCGGCCATCTCCTTGATGCTGAAGTAGCCGAGCTCGTCGTCATAGCCCTCGACGAGGCCGAACGCCTCGTCCGTGCCGTCGAACTCGAGCAGCCACCAGTCCCATCCGTTCACGCACGAGAAGTAGTGGACGTATACCGTGGGGTCTTCCGTGCCGTCTTGCTCATAGAGCCTCGGCAGCCCCTCCGCAATCTCCCCCGTCATCAGCTCCTGCATGTCTTCCTCCGTTTCCGGGCACGCTGCCCTGAACATCTCGCCCTTGCGGGCAAAGCCGAATGGCGACGCCGCGCGTCGTCGTCGGCTTTGCTCCCTGCAAAGCCGCACCGGAGCGAAGACGGGTCAAGGGAGTCCATGACGACCTCCACCAACCGGAGCGGAGCGGAGGTTTGTGCGGGGTCTCATGGGCCCCTTGACGCAGCGTAGCGGAGGTGCCACCCGCGTAACGGATACGAGGTCATGACCGGCGAATGCCACCGAAACGTTGGAAAACATGGGTCAAGACTGAAGAGAGGCGGCCATCCCTAACGGATGGCCGCCTTAGCGTGCCTTACTATTTCTCTTCTGGTATATGGCCGAGACGTCTGCCGGGCAAATCCCGACGATCCTAGTGATAATCGTTTGCGAAGGAACCGTAGAAGAGCGCCTTACAGTCGACATCGCTGTAGGCCATAACGGCATCCTGGACCTCGGGGCGCAGGAGGTTGAGCACCTTGTACACGCCCTCGCCCATATCACCGACGAAGAGTACCTGCTTGAACACGTCGGGATAATCGCGCAAGTAGGTTACATAGCCTCTGAGCTTTGCCAGCGTGTCACCGAGGAACTCGCCATGCGGGTCGACGATGGACGGTCTGATGACACCCTCAGCATCCTTCACGAAGAAGAGGAAGTCTGGATGCAGGGCCTTGCGTCCCACCGAAGACATGTACGGGATCGAAAACGCCTTGGCAGACATGCTGCCCGACGGATTGCGATAGAAGGCAACTGTGCGATTTTTTGCCAATTCGTTCCTAACGATATAGTCTTCCGCCGGGTTCAGGTCGAGCGGGCAGAGGCCGTCCTCTTTCTGCACGATATGGCACGGATACTTAGCGAAGTCGTCCGACGTGCTGGTAGACGTGGGCCACTCTATCTTTGTGAGACGCTTGCCCTCGGTTTCACGGGCCAGCTCGTCGTAGCGTTGCTTTGCCACGTCGTTAAGGTAGTCATAATCGCCAGATCCATCGACCTTATCGAAGTATCCCTTTCGGCATTGAGCCGCCCAGCCCTCGAGCGCATCAACGATGGCCTGCGTGCGAACCGCTGCGGCAAGGCGCAGGTCGCACTCGGGCCGCCCAAGCTCCTTGAAGTTGGCGCGACGATACTCATTCGCAAACTCCTTAGTGAAATGCATGTCGGCGTCGCGAGCGGCCTTTCTGAGACCCTCGGCGTCCGTGCGGGCCTCCTCCTGCTCCTGGTCCTCGGTCTCGTTGAGCTTGTCGAGCGTGATCTTGACGGTCTCGGCAACCTCTACGTCGTGTTTGGTTTCGCGGTACTCGTCCTCGTTAGCAACGATGTATCCCTTGAGCTTCTGGACGAACTGTTTTTTCACGTCGGTTGCGGCATTGACATCGAGGCCAGTCTCGACAAGCAGAGTCGCCGTCTTAACCAGGCTCTGGAATTCGTTTCTAGCCTTCTTCGGAATGCGCTGGACGGGGATGGAGTCGAAGGCTGTGCGGATGCCCTGCCACTCCTGGTGCGTGAAAGACTGCTCGCGCTTGGTGGGCGGCTTGGGCTTTGCCATGGGCACGGGTTTTACGACCGAGACGGGCTGGGTCGGCTCGGTCTGCGTGGAACTTGGCTCAGGGGTCGCAGGTTGCTCCGGGGCAGGCGCTACAACGTAGTTGCCCGTTGCGGGCTGAGGCGTCAGCTCCGCTTCTGGCGCCGGTGCGTCGACGGGCCTGACCGCCGAGGCAAGCGAGGGCTGCGTTCCCTGCATGTCCAACGGCTCCTGAATCGCGATGCCGGCAAGCGGCGCCTGGTAGCCGGGTTGTGCCTGCCGCGTCGCCTCGATGGCCTTCTCGTTCTCCTTGTACGCCTTGAGCTCCTGTTGGTAGTCGGCTTCGGACTTGGGCACAGCCGCCGTGATAGTCACGGGGTTGAGAACGATGTTCTGCTTGCCGATGGAGCTCTCGCCCATGTCGTCCTTGCGGCCCATGAGGTAGTCGACCACGTCCTGAGTGCTCTCGGGATTGAACTGGGGTAGGTAGCAGGCGACGGAGTTCAAAAGATCATCGGATTCGATGCGCCGCGCAAGTGGAGTGCGTACCATACGTCCCACGAGTTGTGCGATATAGGTCGAGTCCGAACGCCTGCGCTGCGAGAAGATGACCTCCGCTCGCGGGCAGTCCCATCCGTTGGAGACAGCCTCCTTGGCGAAGAGCACGCGAATGCGCGAGGTGTCCTGAACGAACTCGGGCTCGACATAGGGAATGAGGTATTTTCCCGCCGCGATGTCCTTATGCTCGCCGAAGACGTTGGCAAACGACATCGCCTCGGAAAGACCGGGGACCAGGCCCGTAATCTGGTCGCACATCTCAGCCAGGGCCGAGTTGCTCACGTTGTCCGCCGCTTGGATGAGCAGCAGCGGGTTGACGGGACTCTCGCCCTCACGGGCACAGTACTCGCCCCACTCGCGGCAGGCCAGGGCATAGCGCTCGCACGCCATAGTGAGGTACTGGTGCTCGACTGGGTCGTCCTTCTCTGGCACGCGCAACTCGATGATGTCCTTGAGCAGACCTGACTCCTGGACCTCGCGAGGGGTCACAGCGACCTTTGGCATACGCACGCGATCGGCGCGCTGGTCCATAGCTGCCTCGAACCTCTGCGGCGTGGCGGAGACACCGACGACAACGGGCATCGCTGCACGACCATCCAGGCCATCAATTAGGTTGGCGTAAATCGTCGCGGTGCCGCGCTCACTTGACGCATTGGCCCCCAGGCCGCGGTGGGCCTCGTCTATGAACAGATAGAGGTTACGCTCCGGGTCCCTGATGGTGCGGTCAAGGATATCCCAGAACACGCGGCCGGAGTTGGCCTCACCACCCTTGGTGAGCAGGCCGTTCTTGCTAAGTAGGTCCTTGCTGAGGAAATAGACGTGGCGCGGTTCGAGAATGTCGTGCGCGGCTCCGAAGTCGTTGGTAATCGTGACCAGATGGCGCCTGTCGAGGATGCTGTCTGCCAGCTTGTCCGCCACGTTGGAGAAACGCACGCTCGTCTGCTCGTTCAGGCTCGGGGAATCCGAGAGCCAAAGAACAACGGCATTCTCGTCGGGCATGAGGCCCAGATCATCGTCTCCGAAGAAGAGTGCTTCGATCGTCGCCGCGCACATGACCGTCTTGCCCGAGCCCGTGGGAGATGCGAGGCACACCGAAGACAGTTCGCCGTCCTGCTCATAGCGTCGACACATCGACTGCAACTTGTTTGCCAGGGTCGCGACTGCCCCGGCTTGGAAATCCTTAAGTTCGACTCTCATGCTTACCTCACCGCATCCTCGGCGGCAATCTTGAACGATTGCAGGTAGTTCTCGTACAGACGGACAACGTCGAGCCCGGGGAGCTGAGTCTTGACGGAGGCATATCGAGCCGTGTCGTCCGTGATCACATAGGCGCACCTTATGCTGGCATTCTGCTTGACGGCGTCTATGAAAGAGCCAACCGAAGCAAAGTCGAAAAGGACGGCATAGGCGTCGGCCATGGCAAGGCCCGGCTGCTCGTGCTTGATGATGCTGCCACGCGAACCAGCGCGCAGCCAGAGCAGAGGCGCGATCTCCTCGAAGGCCACGCCCAGCTCGACGGCGTCTGGATCTTCGTAGGTGAGGTCAAAGAAGACGGCGTTTTCCTCGAAGCCGTCGGCCATGGGGAACTCGTCGGTGAACTTGTAGTCACCCTTGATGGGGTCGCCCTCGGGCGTCTTGCCCGTGATGGCCGCCGTGACGCGAGGTTTGGTAACGTACTGGCAGATGCCCAGCGCCTCCCATTCGGGGTCGCCCTGGCGAAGACCGCGCTTGGTGAGCTTTTTGGATTCGTCCTCTGAGACCTCGTTGTTAGTGATGCTGATGGAGCGCCTGCGCCCGCCGTCCTGATGGTTCAGGCGCATGACGGCGTGCGCCGTGGTGCCCGATCCTGAGAAGAAATCGACTACAAGGGCGTCGGGCTTGTCGGCAACAACGGAAGCGATTGAGAGCTCGGTCGCATAAAGGGACTTTGGAAATGTGAAGCGCCTATCGCCGATGAACTTTTTGATATATCGGCTCCCGTATTCACCGGCAGAGAACTGCGCGCCACTCCAAACGGTTGTTGGAATGGCAGAGCGCTCTCCCTGCTCTTCGAGAAGCAAGGACCCATCCTCAGCCTTGCCAATGAGTTTAATTTCTCCATTCTTGAGACGCTCCTCTTGGGAATCTCCTAGGTAAAGGAGGGAGTACCGATCACTCTTTTTGTTGTACTCACCTACTTTTGCGCACCCGCGATCAAGCTTGGCCTGTAGAGCATTCTGGGAGATCCTCCAAGTCGCCTCTCGGCCATCGGTCCTAATAGGCCAAACTGCCCTGAGACCCGTTTTTGTCGGTATCTTTGTCCAGTCTTGTTCAAGGGGGAGAGAAGCGCCGAGCTCCTTAATGGTCGCGGTCTCCTCATCGATATAGATGGGATAAAAGAGGTTCGGCCTTGCGGTGCGGGCGGCATTGGGACCGCCCCTCAGCAGCCGCTCCCAACGTACCTTACGTTGGGAGCGGCTGCTCGACGCGTCATCAGCCACTTTTTCCTCAAGTTCTCCGAACTCGACGGAATAGAGCCTGCGGTCCACTTGGCACGGCGCGGCGGTACCAAAACAGCAAAAGACAGCGTACTCGTCAGCCCTCTTGAACTGGTTGCCACGGGCAACCCCGTTCTTGTTTATGGTGATTGAAACCGTCTGGATACCGGTCGCGTTGGGAAAAACGCTCTCTAAAAGAAGCTCAAGCCTTGCGTACTCCTTCTCATCGATCGTCACGATGAGTACTGAATCGT
>DBFMRS010000024.1:0-3586 GCA_048387515.1 Collinsella sp. | reverse complement strand
AGCAACATTCCGATTGCCCTACTGTCCGTATTTGCTTGTGCAACGTAGTTGATTTGCGCAACGAGCGAGAGAGAAAAAACAAGAACAAGCGTACAGTGAGTAGTAACCCTCTCCGGTACCAACAATCAGCAGAATCTGGTACCGCCAGTCAGCGGGCTTGGTACCCTGGGTAAGATAAATTGGTACCGCCGCCCATCGAGCCTAGAATTCCATGTCGCGAGCCCAATCCGGGGCTCGCTTTCATGGAAAGGGGCACGATGCCTATGTCCAAGAACAAGAAAATCCTCCTGATGCTGGCCAAGGGAGGGGCCACCCAGTCGGACATCGCGGCCGCGCTTCACGTCAGCAAGCGCGACGTCTCCGCCGGCGCCAAGGTGATGCGCGAATGCGGCCTGACGTTCGACGCCGTGAGCTCGATGGACGCCGACGCGGTCGATGACATGTTCTTCGCCAAGGAGGAGCGCCGTCCGAACGACGCCTACCTGAGACCCGACATGGCGGCGCTGGTCGAGCGCAAGAAAATGAGTCGGAAGCTGCCGGTGAAGCTCTTCTGGCTCGAGTACTGCGAGCGCGCCGCGGCGGAGGGGAAGCTCGCCTACGCCTACCAGACGTTCTGCGAGATGTTCGCCGACGCCGCAGGCAAGATGGGCGCGACCAGGCACTTCTCCCACGAGCCGGGGGCCAAGTGCTTCATCGATTGGGCCGGCGACGTCGCCCACCTCACCGACAAGCTGCTGGGAACCAGGACCAAGGTCTACGTCCTGGTCGTCACGTTGCCCTTCTCGGACAAGTTCTGGGCGGAGGGCTTCTGCGACATGAGGCAGAAATCCTGGCAGGAGGGCCAGATCCACGCGTTCGAGGAGTTCGGCGGCGTTCCGCGCATGTGGGTGCCCGACAACGCCGCCACGGCGACCGATCGGGCCGCAGCCCCGCGGGTCACGCTCGTGAACAGGGAGTACGAGCGCTTCGCCGAGCACTACGGGGCGGCCGTCCTGCCCGCCCGGGTCCGTCGGCCGCGCGACAAGAGCGTGGCCGAATCGTGCGTCGACCTGGTTGAGCGCTGGATCATCGGGCCGTCCGGCGAGATGACATTCTATACCATCGACGAGTTCAACGAGTTCTGCGCGGAGAAGGTGGCATGGCTCAACTCCCGGCCGTTCTCCGCCAAGGACGGCTCGCGCGACTCGGTGTTCGAGGAGGAGCGCATGCACCTGATGCCCCTTCCCGCCGAGCGCTACGAGATGTGCGAGTGGCGCAGCGCCAAGGTGGCCCCGGACTACCACGTCACCGTCGACTACATGCACTACTCCGTCGACCACTCGCTCATCGGCGAGCAGGTCGACGTGAAGCTGACCTCGTCGTCGGTCGCGGTGATGCACGGCGGGGCGGTGGTCGCCGTGCACCCGAGGCTTCACGGCCGCAAGGGGCAGTACTCGACCAACGTCGAGCACATGCCCGAGAACCATGCCGCGCTGGACGACCCGTGGTCGCCGGAGCGGTTCGCGTCGTGGGCGAGGCGCGTCGGCCCCGAGACCGCATCGGCGATCGAGCGCGTCCTCGCCAGCCGCGCGATCGTCGAGCAGTCGTTCGTCTCCTGCCGCAACATCCTCGGGCTGTCGAAGACGTACGCGCCGGCGCTGCTCGAGCGCGCTTGTGCCAAGCTGAACGCGGCCTCGGCGCTTCCCAGCTACACCGGCCTCAAGAACGCGATCCTCGCCATCAAGTCGTCCGACGCCGAGGAGCGAGCCAAGGGGCGCCCCGTCGGGGCCGCAGGCTCCGGCGAGCTGGTGGACCGCGCCAAATCGGCGGGCCGCCTGCGCGGCGCGGACGCCTACAAGAGAGGCGGCGAGTAGGATGCTTACCGAAGAGCACTTCGAGCTGTTCAGACAGTTCAGGATAAAGGCCATGGGGGACAAGCTGCGCGAGATGGTGGAGGACGAGTCGTACGATCGGTTCACCTTCGAGGAGAAGATGGAGATGCTCATCGACGCGGAGGCCGCCGCCAGGCGGGAGCGCAAGGTGGCCAAGCTCGTCAAGGACGCGCGCTTCAAGGATCCCTCGGCATGCGTCGAGGACGTCGTCTATCTGCCCGACCGGACGCTCGCCAAGGACCGTATCAACCGCCTCGCCCGATGCGAGTGGATCGGCGAGAGCGAGGTCGTCGTGGTCATCTCGAAAACCGGCTGCGGCAAGAGCTTCGTCGTTCAGGCTCTCGGCAACGCGGCGTGCCGCAGGCTGATACCCGTGCGCTACACGCGCCTCGCCGACATCTGCGACGATTTGAACCGGGCCCGCGCCGCCAAGGACGGCAGCTACTTCGAGAAGATGGACGCCTACAAGTCCGTCGCGCTCCTGTTGGTCGACGACTTCATGACGACGCCGATATCGACGCAGAACTCGGTCGACCTGTTCGAGATCATGGAGGCGCGCGAGGGCCGCCGCGCGACCGTCATCGCCTCGCAGCTCGAGCCGAACGAGTGGTACCTGCGCATCGAGGGCGAGCTGATGGCGGACTCGATCCTCAACCGCATCGCAACCGGTGCCCGCTACATAGATCTCGAGGGGCCGAACATGCGAGAGTACTTCGCCAAGAAGAGGCGCGCTGATTAGCGGTACCGAGACAGCCTACTCGCGGTACCGCCTTTTGCTGATCGCCGGTACCAAGCCAGGTGATCGATGGTACCGCGAGAGGTTACTACTCAGTACAGAGGGTTTTCTGATCGAAGGCTTCTTTAAAGAGGGGATGGGCTTCTGCTTCTAAAGAAGAGAACTTGCGCTTGAAGAAAAAACCCGTGCTTACGATAGAAACGAGAGCGAGAAGCGTGAATGATGAATTCCACGCGCCGGTCCCCCTCAAGACAAAGTATCCCAGCGATGCGATGACAAGTGCTGCTGATGTTTCGAATATGGCATTAGCAAAGGAGCGCGACTCTGCGAGAGACAGCCATAAAAGAAAACCGGCTCCGTAATAGAGTCCGATGACGAGAGAGACCAAGGAAATGCCCGATGACGGCATTGGAGTAAAGCTGCAACTAAATAATGCGGTCATAAGACCAACCGTTGTCAGGAAGATGAGAAGAACGGGAAAGAGTTTGTTAATGCACTCTTTTCGCAGAACAAAGAATCCGGCGATCAGTGTGAGACCTGTAGAGAAATTCCAAATACATTTGAACGCCAAGATGAGTTCGTCGTTTGCATCTGAGCCAAACCAATGATAAAAACTTGCTTGCCTCCAGTTCCAAAGCAAGAGAGCAGCAAGGGTTGTAACAGAGGCCAGCATACGCAGTCGTCGATCGGGCTCAACTATCACACGATTATCCTTCACTAATATCTTGCGGTCGCATAGACAAGAAAGTTTAGCATACTGACTGCGTTAGGTAAAAGAGGGCGCGATAGAGGGGGAGGGAAAGGATCGCGCCCTCTTTTACTGCGTGATTAAGCCGTTTCTGCTGCGGCGTTCTGGCCAGCAATGCGGCCGAAGGTGATGCAGTCGGCGATAGAGGTGCCGCTGCCCATGTAGTGGCCGTAAATCAGGCTGCTGCGTCGACCTGCGGCGTAGAGACCAGGAATGACGTCGCCCGACACG
>DBFMRS010000023.1:0-3488 GCA_048387515.1 Collinsella sp. | reverse complement strand
GGCACGCGCCGCCGAAGGCCAGGCGCAAGGTTTTCGCTCGGTCAAGTCCTGGCTCGCACGAAGAGCACATTAAGTGCTCTTCGGCTCGTGCGGAATCTACGAAAACCTTGCGCCTGGCCTTCGGCGGCGCGTGCCTGCGTTGACTTTGGGCAGCCCGGGTTTTCGTTGGCTGACGCCCCCACTCATAATGCTTGGGTCGGTGGGCTGATGTGTTGCGTCCCTGAGGGCTACAGGGTTGAAACGAAGTTGGACAGGCGGGCTAGTCCTTCGTCTAGGTCTTTGTCGGAGACGCAGTAGCTTAGGCGGATGTGGCCTTCGGTGCCGAAACAGTCGCCCGGGACTAGGGCTACGTTTGCTTCTTTGATGGCTTTGATGCAGAAAGCTTCGCTGGTTAGGCCGAACTTTTTGATGCTCGGGAAAGTGTAGAAGGCTCCTGCGGGCTCTACTACGTCGAGGCCCATGGCGTCTAAAGCTGCGAGCACGCGTTCGCGACGGGCTCGGTAGACTTCGAGCATGGGGGTTGGGTCGACGGTGAGGGCTCGGGCTGCGGCGTCCATCTCGAAGGAGACGGCGCTCGATACTAGGTATTGGTGAGCTTTTGCGATCTCGGCGATGACGGGCCCTGCCGCTGCGAGCCAGCCCAAGCGCCAGCCGGTCATGGCCCAGGGCTTGGAGAAGCTCTCGATGATGACCGTCTGCTCGCGAAGCTCTGAGTGGCGCTGGGCAAAGCGCTCGTAGCCATCCACATAGACCAGACGGTTATACACGTCGTCGCAGACCACGTAGATGCCCGCCTGCTCCGCCACGTGCGCCACGGCGTCGAGCGAAGCCGCGTTGAGGATACAGCCCGTAGGATTGTTGGGCGAGCAGATGACGATGGCCTTGGTCGCCGGCGTCACGCAGGCACGAAGCGCATCCTCGTCAATCTGAAATTGCGCAGACTCCGTATCCAAAAAGACTGCTTTGGCGTGGTTGGCCACGACGATGCTTTCGTACAGGCCAAAGGCCGGCGTGGGGATGATGACCTCGTCGCCGGGGTTGAGCATAGCCATGAATGTTGCCGACAGGGCCTCGGTCGCGCCGTCGGTTAGGATGACCTCGTCAGCCGAAAACGTAAGGCCCGCGTCCCCCATGTAGGCAGATAACGCCTCACGCAGGGCGGGGCGACCGTTGTTGGGCGGATAGTGCGTGTCACCGCGGTCCAGTGCGGCGGTCACCTCGGCACTAATCACATCGGGCGTGGGAAAATCGGGCTCGCCAAGCGCAAGCGCGATGCACCCCGGGTGCTGGGCGGCGAGCGCGTTGATCCGGCGGATACCGGAGGGCTTGAGTGTGGCAAGCGAGGTATTCATGGACAGTCGCATGGCTTTCCTTTCGTAAGGGTTGCACTAGGATAGCGCGGCGTGGCGCCGCCAGACGGTGTAACCTAAACGGAAACCAACCGGAAAGGAGGCGGCATGGAGACGACCGCACGCGGCGATGTACCAAAAACGTTGCAAACCATTGCGTATATCAGCATTCCCAATAGCGCCGATCTTGAGTTTTTGCTCTGGGACCTGCAGGATGCCATCGCCGCCTATGCTCAGCTTTCTGGCACCGCGCTCCCCCGCCCGGTTGACTTGGAGGCGGATGACGCCGGTGTAGTCGATGGCATGGTGCTCGCTGTTGATGATGCATTTGACGATGAGGCTATGATCGCTGTCGAGGAGATACTCAATCGCTTTGGAAATACAGAGACACGCATCTATGTCGTCGTCCAGGCCGCGTCCAAAAACAACAAGCAGGCGGACGAAGTCCTCGACCGCCTATACCGGGCATGTATTCTACGTGACCTACCATGGTGTGACGGTGTTGTCATCTGTGCCGGCAGCGGCATCGCAGCGCTTCGCCATTCCCCACGCATGGGTCTCTTACGCCGGCCTTTTTCGGAAGCGATGGATAAGCTTGTGGGCGCTGTGCGCATGGGCTGCTCCATTGAGCATGCGCAGCTGCTTGGCGGTGGCAATGCCGAAAGCGTCGATGCCGACGGCATGGTGCGCGCCAAGCCCGCGCTGCCCGCACCGATCTGGCATGCCATCATGAAACGCCTCGGCACCCGCGCCCAATCAGATATCTAAATTACAGCGCGCCCCAATCAACGGCCTCACGCCAGCGCTCTACAAGGCGTTCCAGGCGCCATGCCGCATTGGCGGGACTTGTCGACGGCAGAACGATGGCCGGCAGCCCGGTGCGCTCTTGTAGATAGCGCTTGTAGAGCCGGCCTGCCGTGCCGCCGTTACAGACAACGACCTCGATAGGAGCTGCGCCGGCAATGCGCTCGACATGCGCCGGAACGACGTTTTTGATGCTGGCGTCACTCGAACCCTTAATGTCGCAGCTCTCGATCACATCCCACAGGGCTACGCCGCTGTTAAGCAGCATGGAGCGCTTGGCGGCAATCGAGGCGTCGAGCGTCGCAGACTCGCTGCCTGCCAAAGGGTCGCCCTCGTTGGGCGGCACGGGCACACCGAGGCACGCAGCCATCACGCGCCAAAAGCGGTTCTGGGGGTTGCCGTAATAAAAGGCATTGGCGCGCGAAAGCACCGAGGGAAACGACCCAAGCACCAAAACGCGCGAGCGCTGGTCGAACACGGGCTCAAACCCATGCTCAATATGTTGATAGCCCTCGTCGGACGCAGCCATGGCCTAGGCCCTCAGCAGATAACGCACCTCGTAGGGCGCAAGCTCAAGGGCACCCGTCAGCTCGACCGTGGGCGCATCGTCGGCAAGCAGGTCGACGAAGGAGCCGTTGAGCTCGCCGGCTCCAAAGGTATAGGGCTCGTTCACGGCGTTGACCGCCACGAGCACCGTCGCGTCATCGCAGGCGCGCTCGAACAGCAGCTGCTTGTTCTGGATCACCACGTTGCGATAGGCACCGTAGTTGAGAGCACGGGCGGCCGCGTCGTCGGCCGAGCGAAGGTGCGTGAGCTGCGTGATGAAGGCCGTCAGCTCGTTGGGCGCAGGCTCATCGAGCGCAGGGCGCAGCGCCCAGTCGCCATCGGGGCCGCCCTTTTCGCCAGCAATTCCCCACTCGCTGCCGTAGTAGACGCACGGGATGCCCGGCATGCCAAAGAGCATGCCGTAGGCGGGACGCAGGCAGAACTTGTCGGTAAGGATGCTCGCCAGGCGCGGCACATCGTGGTTGTCGACAAACGACAGCAGGTGCTTGCCGCGGTAGATGCACCACGGATCGCCGCCAAACTGGCGATGCAGCGAGTGGGCGATCTCGAACATGTTGACCGAATTAAAGCTGGAGTAAAGGCCTTTGTAACACTCGTAGTTGGTGCAAGAATCGAGCATCTCGTCGTTGACGATCTGGTTGTAGTCGCCGTGGAGCGTCTCGCCGATGAGCGCAAAGTCGGGCTTGAGCTCACGGGCAAAGCTATGCAGACGACGCATGAAATCGCGGTCGAGCATGTAGGCGACGTCCAGGCGCAGACCGTCGACGC
>DBFMRS010000022.1:0-12615 GCA_048387515.1 Collinsella sp. | reverse complement strand
CCACTCCCGCTGCGGCTGCCGCTTCAGACGATGACGATAACCTGGACTTTGGCTCCATCACTACGCTCGAGGATCTGAGCTGGAAGACCGCGCTGGGTATCGGTTGCTTCCAAGTGCTTTCGCTGATTCCGGGCACATCGCGCTCCGGCTCCACGATCATCGGCGGCCTGCTGCTGGGCTGCACGCGCTCGGTGGCGTCTAAGTTCACGTTCTTCCTGGCCATTCCCGTCATGTTTGGTGCGAGTGCGCTCAAGCTGGTCAAGTACTTTATTAAGGGCGGCACGTTCGGCACCAACGAAATCGCCATCCTGGGCGTGGGCTGCGTCGTCGCCTTTGTGGTGTCGCTCATTGCCATCAAGTGGCTTATGGGCTTCGTGCGGCGTCACGACTTTAAGTGCTTCGGCGTCTACCGCATCATCCTGGGCATCGTGGTTCTCGCGTACTTCTTTGTCCTGGAGCCGATGCTCGGCCTCTAACTTAGTTGACGCTGCGCGGCGGCCGGGGCGACAACTTGTCATTCAAAGGGGGTGGCATGACCAAAAGGTCTATGCCGCCCTCTTTTCATGCCAATTTGTTCGCCCTGGCCGCCGCTCGCTACCGTGGCCATGACATCGGCGGTTCCGTGATTGTCAATAGATTGGTGCAAAGCAACCTGACCCCATTGCGCCAAATCCGCTGGGGCGGGTCTGACGGTGGCGCACGGAGTCGTGGTGTGATTTGCGTCGGTGTCCGCGCGGCTCGGTATACTGGTACGGCTCAAACTATGGCGCTGCCCGCAGGCGCGCCGTCCGTCAGATGAGGAGTCGCCCATGACCCAGCCCCTGCCCTGGGAAAAGAACGCCGCGGTACCCGTGCCGCCCGCGCCGGAACCCGTGCCGCTCGATGCATACACCGCCCCTGCAGCGCCGGAGCCCGAGCTCGTCCCGCTCGACATCTACGACGCTCCCGCGCCGGCGCCCAAGCCCGCCAAGCCGCTCGTCGACATTGACAGCCTTAATCCCGCCCAGCGCGAGGCAGTTCTGACCACCGAGGGCCCGTTGCTGGTGCTTGCCGGCGCCGGCTCGGGCAAGACCCGCGTCTTGACCTTCCGCATCGCACATATGCTCGGCGACCTGGGCGTTAAGCCCTGGCAGGTCCTGGCCATCACGTTTACCAACAAGGCCGCGGCCGAGATGCGCGAGCGCCTGGCAGCGCTCATCCCCAGCGGCACCCGCGGCATGTGGGTGTGCACCTTCCATGCCATGTGCGTGCGCATGCTGCGCGAGGACGCCGACCTGCTGGGCTACACCGGTCAGTTCACCATCTACGACGACGATGACTCAAAGCGCATGGTGCGCGACATTATGCAGGCGCTCGGTATCGAGCAAAAGCAGTTCCCCATCAACATGATCCGCAGCAAGATTAGCTCGGCTAAAAACGCCATGATCGGGCCCGAGGACATGCTCAAATCCGCCGACAGCCCTAATGACAAAAAGGCCGCGCAGGTCTACCTGGAGCTGGAGCGCCGCCTGCGCGCCGCCAACGCGATGGACTTCGACGACCTGCTCGTGCGCACGCTCGAGCTGCTGCGCACCCGTCCCGAGGTGCTCGACAAGTACCAAGAGCGCTTCCGCTACATTAGCGTCGACGAGTACCAGGACACCAACCACGTCCAGTACGAGATCGCCAACCTGCTGGCCGCCAAGTACCAAAACCTCATGGTCGTGGGCGACGATGACCAGTCCATTTACAGCTGGCGCGGCGCCGACATCACCAACATCCTGGACTTTGAGAAGGACTTTAAAAACTGCAAGACCGTTAAGCTGGAGCAGAACTACCGCTCCACAGGCCATATCCTGAGCGCCGCCAATGCCGTGGTGCGCCACAACTCGCAGCGCAAGGACAAGCGCCTGTTTACGGCCGAGGGCGATGGCGAGAAGATCCAGGCCTTCCAGGCGAGCGACGAGCGCGATGAGGGCCGCTGGATTGCCGGCGAGATCGAAAAGCTGCACTCCAAAGGCACGAGTTACGACGACATCGCCGTGTTCTACCGTACCAACGCCCAGTCGCGTATTCTCGAAGATATGTTTCTGCGCGCGGGCGTGCCCTACAAGATCGTGGGCGGCACGCGATTCTTCGACCGTGCCGAGATCCGCGACGTCATGGCCTACCTTAAGATGATTGTGAACCCGGCCGACGAGATGAGCGTCAAGCGCGTCATCAACACGCCGCGCCGCGGCATCGGCTCCCCCTCGATCCAAAAGATCGAGCGGCTGGCGCGCGACAACCGTTGCTCGTTCTTCCAGGCCTGCGAGATCGCAACAGCCGAGACGGGCATGTTCAGCGCCAAGGTGCGCAATGGCCTGTCGAGCTTTGTGTCGCTGGTGCGCGAGGGTCGCCGCATGGACGGCGAGCTCAAGGACGTCGTCGAGATGATTGTCGATAAGACGGGCCTGCTGCAGGCTTTCCGCGCCGAGGGCACCATGGAGTCCGAGAGCCGCGCCGAGAACATCCAGGAATTCCTGGGCGTTGCCGCCGAATTTGAGGAGACGCACGAGGATATCGAAGGCACGCTCGAGAGCTTGGAAGAGCTGCGCGCTGCTGGTGTTGCCGATGTGCCCGCCGACGTTGAGCCCGAGCCCGTTGTGGTGAGCGCGCCTGCGCCCGAGCCCGGCCCGTCTGCGCCCGTGTCTTCGTTTGAGGCGCTCGTTGGCGCGCGTGATGCCGCGGGTTCCAATCCGCTCGATAGCCTGGCGGCCCCGGCGCTCTCGCCGCAGGATGCCCTGGCTGCCGCCATCGCGGGCAACGCGTATGCCGCGCCGACTGAGCTGCCGGCGGGCGCCGTGCATGCCGACGAGATCGAGCGCACCTACGGTCCGCTCACCTGTAAGGCGCTGCCGGCACTCATGGAGTGGCTGGCCCTGCGCTCCGACTTGGATTCCCTGGCCGGCGAGACGCATGCCATCACCATGATGACCATCCACTCCGCCAAGGGCCTGGAGTTCCCGGCGGTGTTCGTGGCCGGCATGGAGGAAGGCATCTTCCCGCACGTGCACGACTTTGGCGGTAGTGACGATCCGGGCAAGCTCGAGGAGGAGCGCCGCTTGGCCTACGTCGCCATCACGCGTGCTCGCAAGCGCCTGTTCCTGACCTATGCGGCCACGCGTCGCACCTACGGCTCGACCTCTGCCAATCCGCGCTCGCGCTTCCTCAACGAGATTCCGTTTGAGGACATCGAGTTTAGCGGTATCGGTTCTGCCGGTTTTGAGGGCACGGGCTGGGAGAAGCGCGGCGACCGTCACGGCACGTTTGGCTCGGGTATGGGCTCGGATATGTATGGCGGCAAGGTGTTTGGCTCGCATACGCGCTCGACCGGCGGCTCTGGATCGCGCAGCGGATCGAGCTTCGACGATTTCTTTGGCGGCAGCAGCTACGGGACCGAGCGCCATCGTGGGGTTTCGCCCGACGCCGGCCGTGTTGCCTCGACCTTTGGTTCGGGTGCGCCGCGAGCCAAAAAGCCGTCATCTAAGGTGTCGCCGACAGTGGAGCGCAAGGTCGATCGTGCCAGCGCATCGCAGGACTTTGCCGCAGGCGATACCGTGAGCCACAAGACCTTTGGCACGGGCACCGTGATCTCGGTCACCGGAGACATGATCGAGGTCCAGTTCGAAAAGACCGGCCAGACCAAAAAGTTGATGAAGGGCTTTGCTCCAATCGTCAAGCTGTCGTAATCCCGGCGGACCCGGGCGGGCGTATGGGGCAACATCGCCTGCTCGGGCAGTCCTGCGCAAGACGGAGAGCACATTAAGTGCTCTCCTTTGCGTGCGGAACTCGCGATCGATGTTGCCCCATACGCCCGCCCGGGTCCTTGGGTAACGTTGCTGAACGAGCGTTGCTCTGCCTCTCGCTTTTTGATCTGGAAAACCGGGTGGGCTGAATACTTAGACATGGCAAGGGGCTCCCCCGTTGAAGAACGGGGGAGCCCCTTGTTGCTTTTTGATTGTCGTTACTAGCCAGAGGCTCGCCGGGACGGGGCGCGGGGTTTGGTCGATCGCGAGTTCCGCACGAGCCGGAGAGCACTTAATGTGCTCTCCGTGCGAGCAGGACTGTCCGAGCAGGCGACCAAACCCCGCGCCCCGTCCCGGCGAGCGCTCGGGGACCGGTAGCTTACAGGTGCGAGACGATCAGTTCCATCTTGCCTTCGAGGTCGATGGAGCCGACGGTGCTCGGAGCCAGCAGGTGGCTTCCCTTGTGGACGGGGTCGCCGCAGACGGTGCCTTCGCCGTCGATGACCGACAGGCACATGAAGGGCCAGCGCTGGTCGAGAGTCTTGCTGCCGTCGACGCGCACGCGATCGACGGTGTAGCAGGGGCAAGACTCGAGCTCGGTCACGCCATCCACCTCGGGCGCGGTCACCGTGCCGTCGGTCGGAGCCTGAGCGTCAAAGTTTATGCAGTCGAGGCTCTGCTCAATGTGCAGGGGACGCAGCTTGCCGTCGGTGCCGGGACGGTCGTAGTCGTACAGGCGATACGTCACGTCGCTCGACTGCTGCGTCTCCAAAATGAGCGTGCCGGTCTTGATGGCGTGCACGGTACCGGAATCAATCTGGAAAAAGTCGCCCTTGTGGATCGGCAGTACGTTGAGCATGTCGTCCCAGCGGCCGTCCTCGATCATCTGCGCGGCCTCGGCGCGGTCATGCGCGCGCTGGCCGACGATGATCGTGGCACCGGGCTCGCAGTCCAGCACATACCAGCACTCGGTTTTTCCCAGGCTGCCGTTCTCGTGCTTGGCGGCGTACTCGTCGTTGGGATGAATCTGGATTGAAAGGTCGTCCTTGGCGTCCAGAATCTTAATGAGCAGCGGGAACTCCTTGCCTTCGCAATTGCCAAAGAGCTCGCGGTGCTCGGCCCACAGCCATGACAGCGTGTGACCGGCGTACGGGCCCTCAGCGATCTGGCAGTCGCCGTTGGGATGGGCCGAGATGGCCCAACACTCACCGATGGGACCATCGGGAATGTCGTAACCAAATACGGTTTCGAGTTGACGGCCGCCCCAGATCTTCTCGTGGAAGATGGGCGTCAGTTTAATCAAATCGGACATGTTCATACTCCCATTGTGCTGCGCGGGCGCCGCGTAAAACTGCTCAAGACGAGCGCCCGTATGACCATAAAACCTATGCCAACGTTACGTTGTGCAACTCAAAGCGGTCGCCAACGTTGCGCGAGACCGAATACTCAAAGGCGGCACCGCTGTCCAAAAAGCCAATCTGGGTGAGCTCGAGCAGGGGAGAGCCAGGTTTGGTGTCCAGACGCTCGGCTTCTTCCTCGGTTGCTGCCACGGCGCGAATGGTACGGTGAAAGCTCGAAATCTTCAGCCCACATTGCTCGCGGATGAAGCGGTAGAGCGATCCGTACAGGTCCTTCTTTTTCAGCCCCGGAATCAGCTCGAGGGGCATGTAGGTGTACTCGATAACGATGGGCTTCTCGTCGGCCTGACGCACGCGCACGACGTGATAGGCAAAGTCATCCTCGGCAATTCCCAGCTGGGCTGCGATGTCCGCTGGTGGATTAACAATCGAGAAATCGTAGACCACCGAGGTCACCTTCTCCCCGCGGTGCTCATACGAAAAACCCTGGGCACGGTCGTTTTTGCCCTGGAAAAACGCCTGGCCGGGAAGCCCCGCCGTGTCCTTAACGTAGGTACCCGATCCGCGTCGGCTGGTAATAAGACCTTCCTCGGTGATTTGTTCAATAGCTCGTTTGACGGTGATTTTGGAAACGCTATAGAGCTCGCAGAACTCAACGACGGTGGGAAGCTTGTCGCCCGGTTTAAGAGCGCCATCCTCGATACTTCGACGAATATCTGCAGCTATCGCCTCGTATTTGGGAATCATGGAACCTCCTTTCCGACATATATGAATACAAAAGTAAGTATAACCCTCAACAGGGCACCCATATTACTTTTATCTAAGAAGTTCGAGAAAGAAAAAAGAAAAAGACGCTTTACTTTTAAAATTAGAGCGCTATAGTTTAAGCAACGAACGGAATCCTTCCACACAACAGGATCGACCGTTTGGGGACGGTTTTGTTTTGGCAGGTTGGATATCGGTATGACCGGTGCGCGCCCGCGCCGGATAACCTGCCAAAGCAAACCCGTCTCCAACCGGAAGCTCTAGAACACGAAAGCGAGGACTTTGATGGCACAGTATCAGCTGCCCAACGACTTCTTCTTTGGCGCTGCTATGTCCGGCCCGCAGACTGAGGGTCAGTGGAACCAGGGCGGCAAGCTCGAGAACCTGTGGGACACCTGGTCCATCCAGGATCTGGGTTCGTTCTACAACTGCGTTGGCTCTTATGCCGGCAATGACTTTATGGCCAAGTACCAGGAAGACTTTCGCATTTTGAAGGACTTGGGCCTGAATACCTATCGCACTTCCATCCAGTGGAGCCGTCTGCTCGATGCCGACGGCAACCTTAACGAGGAGGGCGCCGCGTGGTATCACGAGCTGTTCCGCGCCTCTCGCGAGGCTGGTCTGGAGCCGTTCGTCAACCTGTACCACTTTGACATGCCCACCTACCTCTTTAACCGTGGCGGCTGGGAGAGCCGTGAGGTCGTCGAGGCTTACGCGCATTACGCCGACGTCGCCTTCCACGAGTTTGGCCAGGAGATTAAGTACTGGTTCACCTTTAACGAGCCCATCGTCGAGCCCGAGCAGCGCTATCAGGAGGGCGTGTGGTTCCCGCAGCTCCACGACTTCAACCGCGCCCGCACCGTGCAGTATCACATCTCGCTGGCACATGCGCTGGCCGTGGCCAACTACCGTCGCGCCTATGACGAGGGCGCTATTCGCGCCGATGCCAAGATCGGCATGATCAACTGCTTTACCCCGGTCTACACCAAGGAGAACCCCAGCGAGGCAGACCTCGAGGCCGTGCGTATGACCAGCGGCATCAACAATCGCTGGTGGCTCGACCTTATTACCAAGGGCGAGCTTCCTGCCGACGTGCTCGACAGCCTGGCCGAGGGCGGCGTTAAGCTCCCGTTCCGTGCCGGCGACCAAGAGATTCTCAAGCAGGGCGTTGTCGACTGGCTCGGCTGCAACTACTACCACCCCACGCGTGTTCAGGCACCGGCGAGCAAGGTCGACCAGTACGGCCTGCCGCACTTTGCCGACGAGTACGTATGGCCCGACGCCGTTATGAACGAGAGCCGCGGCTGGGAGATCTACCCGCAGGGCCTCTACGACTTTGGCATGGACTGCGCTAAGAACTACCCCGATCTTGAGTGGTTCGTTTCCGAGAACGGCATCGGCATCATGGACGAATACAAGAACCGTGACGCCGAAGGAACCATCCAGGATGACTACCGCGTCGACTTTGTACGCCAGCACCTGGAGTGGGTTGCCAAGGCAATCTCCGAGGGTGCCAAATGCCGGGGCTATCACTACTGGGCCGTCATCGATAACTGGTCTTGGGCTAATGCCTTTAAGAATCGTTACGGCTTTGTCGAGGTCGATCTGATGGATGGCTATAAGCGCCGCCTTAAGAAGTCGGCAGCCTGGCTCAAACAGGTCGCCACGACCCACGTGGTTGATTAGCGACCGGGCGAACGCCCAGACCGCGCGCCGCCGCGCGCAACACATGGCACATCTGGTGGCAGAGGGCGACAGACCACCGTGCGCATAGGAAAAGGCCGGATTTGAAAGTTAGGAGCAATCATGGCCAGTGACAACGGAAAGAGCTTCCTCGACAAGTTTGCCGAGGTCTCTGCGAAGGTGGGAAACCAGGTTCACCTGCGTTCCCTGCGTGACGCCTTCGCGACCATCACGCCGCTCTATATCCTTGCGGGTATCGCGGTTCTTATTAACAACGTCGTGTTCCCTCTGTTCCCGCTCGATGCGGCGGGCCTTGCCAACCTTCAGACGTGGGGCTCGGCAATTACGCTGGGCACCCTCAACGTCTCTGCCATTATCTTGGCCGGATTGATTGGCTACAGCCTCGCCAAGAACAAGCGTTTCGATAACCCGCTCGCTTGCGTGGTCGTCGCCATCTCTGCCTTCGTCATCATGATGCCGCAGCAGATCACCGCCTCGCTTGCTGCCACGAGCCCGCTGCTCACCGACAAGATTACCTCCGCCGAGGTCACGGGCGCCCTTTCGACTGCCAACACCGGCACCAACGGTCTGTTCTCGGCCATTATCATCGCTCTGCTCTCCGTTTCGCTCTTCATCAAGATTTCTGGCGTCGAGAAGCTCAAGGTTAAGCTGGGCGAGGGCGTGCCTCCCGCGGTCTCCAACTCCTTCAACGTCATGATCCCGATGCTGCTCAACCTCGCAATCTTCGCTCTTGCCGCAGCCCTGCTCGCCGTGTGCGCCGGCACCGATCTGTGCGCCATCATCTCCACGTGCATCTCCAACCCGCTCAAGAACATCATGAACGCCGGTCCGTGGGCTGTTATCCTCATCTACACCCTTGCTAACCTGCTGTTCTGCGTCGGTATTCACCAGTCCACCATCTCTGGCGCTACCGTCGAGCCGATCCTGACCATGCTCATCGTCGACAACATGGCTACCTTCGCCGCCGGTGGCACCATCCAGCCCGATCACTACATGAACATGCAGATCGTTAACAGCTTTGCCCTCATCGGCGGCTCGGGCTGCACCCTCATGCTTCTGCTCGACACGCTCCTGTTCTCCAAGAACAAGGCTTCCGAGACCGTTTCCAAGATGGCTATCCTGCCTGGTCTGTTCAACATCAACGAGCCGGTTATCTACGGTTACCCCATCGTGTACAACCTGCCGCTCATGATTCCGTTTGTCCTCCTCCCCGATCTGTTCATCGGCATCACCTATGGCCTTACCTGCGCAGGCATCATCAGCCCCTGCATCGCCCAGGTGCCCTGGACCATGCCTCCCGTCATCAATGCCCTGCTCGCTACGGGCTTTGACTGGCGCGCCGGCGTGTGGCAGGCTCTCGAGATTGTCATTGGCATGGCCGTCTACCTGCCCTTTATGAAGATTTCCGAAAAGGCAATCGCCAAGCAGGAGGCTCTCGCCGAGTAGAACGCCTAACGTTCGTCCCTTTCACCTTTGCGGGCACCGGTACGCGGTGCCGGTGCCCGCTGCTCTCTCCCTTGTGTAAAGATGCGGGGGGTGGGCACAATAGCCGCAAGGAATAAAACCAGTTGTCGTCTGCGCGCCGCGCAGTTATAAGGAGGAAACCATGAAGAAGATCATGCTCTGCTGCAATGCCGGTATGTCCACGAGCCTGCTGGTCCAGAAGATGCAGGCCGAGGTTGCAAACCGTGGTCTGGATATTGAGGTCGAGGCTCGTCCCATGAACGAGGCCCACGATCACCTGGACGAGTGCGACATGTTGCTGCTTGGCCCACAGATCGGCTACACCAAGGGCGATTTTGAGAAGGAGGCCGCCGGCCGCTTCCCGGTCGAGGTCATTAACATGGTCGACTACGGCCGCATGAACGCTGCCGGCATCATCGACCACTGCGTCAGCGTGATGGGCTAGGTGCTCCGCATGGAGGATATGAACGAACTGCAGATGACCTGCTTTGAGATCATCAGCTACGTCGGTACCGCCAAGAGCATGTACATCAATGCCGTGCAAAAGGCCAAGGAGGGCGATTTTGACGCCGCCGAGGAGCTTATCAAGCAGGGCGACGAGGCCTATAACGGTGGCCACGATGTTCACATGGGGCTTCTGAAGAAAGAGGCCAACGGCGAGCGTAACGGCGAGGCCCCGTTGATTCTGCTGCATGCCGAGGACCAGATGGCCGGCACCGAGACCATGCGCGTCATGGCGACGGAGCTCATCGAAATCCACAAGCAGCTGCAGGCACTTAAGGCCTAGTCGGCGTTATCGCCGCGAAGGACCATGCGGCCCGACAGACAACATAGTCCCTTTGACGGGCGCCGGGAGTCTCCGCCTCCCGGCGCCTTTATTTTTTGGGATGGTCTTGAGCGGCCTGTTGAGCGGCCATTTGCGTTTCCCCAGATAAAACCTGCCAAAACAAACCTGTCCCTTTTTGGTAGGTTTTTGCCTTGAGAGCGGTACCATACAGGCAATGTTTAAACGAGAAAGGTGGGCTCCCATGGAACCTAAGCAGTATTACATCGGCATCGACGTCGGCGGCACCTCGGTTAAGGAGGGCCTGTTCGACGAGGACGGCAACCTGCTTGCCAAGGCCAGCGTGCCCACGCCTCCCATCGTTGACGCTGCGGGCTTTGCCGCGGTGACCGAGGCTATCGACCAGGTGGTCGCCAAAGCCCAGATTCCGCGTGCCTTTGTGGCGGGCATTGGCCTGGCCGTTCCGTGCCCCATCCCGGCATCGGGCGATGCCAAGGTCAAGGCCAACATTGCCATTAACCTGCCCGAGCTGAGGATCGCCATTCAAAAGCACTGCCCCGACGCGGTCGTTAAGTACGAGAACGATGCCAACGCCGCTGCCATGGGCGAGGCCTGGCTCGGTTCTGCCAAGGGCGTGCAGAACGTCGTGATGGTCACCATCGGTACCGGCGTGGGCGGCGGCGTTATCGTCAACGGCGACGTGGTGTCGGGCGTTGTGGGTGCCGGCGGCGAGATCGGCCACATGTGCCTGAATCCGGCTGAGGAGCGCACCTGCGGCTGCGGCGGCCATGGCCACCTGGAGCAGTATTCCAGCGCCACCGGTGTGGTGAGCAACTACCTTGCCGAGTGCAAGAAGGCGGGCGTCGAGCCCATCGAGCTCACCGGCCCCTCAGATTCCAAGGACGTGTTCCAGGCCTGCCGCGAGGGCGACAAGCTTGCGCTGGCCGCGGCCGATACCATGGCCGACTATCTCGGTCGCGCCCTGGCGCTTATCGCCAACGTGGTCGACCCCGAGATGTTCCTGATCGGCGGCGGCGCCTCCGCCTCGGCCGATGTCTACCTCGACGCGGTTCGTGAGCACTTCCAGCACTACGCGCTTTCCGCCTCGCGCGAGACGCCCATTAAGGTCGCTTCGCTCGGCAACGACGCCGGCATCATCGGCGCCGCCTACGTAGCTCTGCGCGCCGCTGGCAAATAGCTGGTGCAGGGGGGCGGGTGGTACAAGGGGGACAGACTTCGCCCCCCAGGCTCACCCCAAATTGCGCCGCGCCCCTTCCGTCTCATAAGGTTCGGCGCAGCGTGCTACCATAGCTACGTCCAAGTACACATATCAAGTGGAGGATATCCATGGCAAACGTTCTTGTCTTTGGTCACCAGAACCCCGATAACGACGCCATCATGAGCGCCGTCGTCCTGTCCCAGCTGCTTAACCAGGTTGAGTATGCCGGCAACACCTACGAGGCTTGCGCTCTGGGCCAGCTTCCGGCCGAGTCCGCCAAGCTGCTCGCCGACGCTGGCATTGCCGAGCCCCGCGTGATTGATTCCGTCGAGGCCGGTCAGCTCGTCGTCCTCACCGACCACAACGAGTCTGCCCAGTCCGTCGCCGGCCTTAAGGACGCCACGGTCTTTGGCGTTGTCGATCATCACCGCATCGGCGACTTCGAGACCGCCGGCCCGCTGCACTACATCTGCCTGCCCTGGGGCTCCAGCTGCACCATCGTCACCAAGCTCGCCGGCGTGCTCGGCGTTGAGCTTTCCGACGTTCAGGCCAAGCTGCTGCTCTCGGCCATGATGACCGACACGCTCATGCTCAAGAGCCCCACCACCACCGATGTCGACCGCGCCGTCGCCGCCAAGCTCGGCGAGCAGGTGGGCGTCGACCCGGTCAAGTTTGGCATGGAGGTCTTCCTCACCCGTCCGTCCGGCTCCTTCACCGCTGCCGAGATGGTCGGCAACGACATCAAGATGTTCGAGCCCGCCGGCAAGAAGCTGCTCATCGGCCAGTACGAGACCGTCGACAAGAGCCGCGCGCTCGGCATGATCGACGAGGTCCGCGAGGCCATGCGCGCCTACGCCGCCGAGAAGGGCGCTGACGGCATTGTCCTGTGCATCACCGACATCATGGAGGAGGGCTCGCAGGTCCTGCTCGAGGGTGAGACCGAGGCCGCTCAGAAGGGCCTGGGCATCGCCGACGAGCACGACGGCGTCTGGATGCCGGGCGTTCTCTCCCGTAAGAAGCAGGTTGCTGCCCCCATCATGGCCGCCTGCTAGGTTCTTTTGGCCTAACACCGACGACCGGACCGCGGACGCCCCGCGCTCCGGTCGTTTTTTGTGCACGGCACCGCGTTGTCTATTGGACAGGGGCGCCCGTGCCGTTGAGCAAATAATGTTCAACCTGTGGTTCCGCTTTTCGGCCACGTCTGCGTGCTTGTCGTGCAGGGTAGGCTAGATGCAAGCGTAATACGTTGGAGCGCGGCGCCGCCATCTGGGCGGGCCGTGCTTTTTTAAGACGGGAGTCTTCCCGTGAAAGGAGCCGCCCATGGCAGCACCCGAGCAGCTGTTTAACGTCCGTGAGCGCAAGCGTTTTGAGCGCCATGACATTTGGGAGCGCATCGCCGAGAACGGCACGATTTCCGCCGCCGTCATGGTCTTCGCCGCCATCGCCGCCGTCATTTGCGCCAACACCGATGCCTACGAGGCCATCCATCACTTTTTGGAGACCCCGTTGTATGTGGGTCTGGGCAACCTTACGGCCGGTCTCACCGTTGAGCTT
>DBFMRS010000021.1:0-4489 GCA_048387515.1 Collinsella sp. | reverse complement strand
GTGCTGGCGGTCTATCTATTGTTTTCGGTTGCTTGCTTCTTTACCGTACATGAGCATTGTCCGCCGAGATATATCCACCGTTGAGGTAGCGCGAGACCGCGGCGCTCGAAACGCCAGCCAACTCGGCCACATCTTTCATCTTTACCACGAGCACCCCTGTCATTGAAATCGCTTTCACCATGATACCCGTGACGGCGCTTCGGATAAATCAATATCACCCAGGTCGAGCAAACGTCAGCGAGCGGGCAGCTGCCGTGGCGAGGTGCCGCGAAAGAGGAGCGAAGCGTACTTCATGTACGCGAGCGACGGTTTGAGCGGCAGATCGCCCGGCAGATGCCCGCGCAGCGTCGAGCGGTCCGGCGTTCGTTAGAACGCCGGAACATAGTTATCCATGATACTCGCCGTTGTACTGGATGAGGGTCAGGTCCTCAACGCCATCGAGCGTACGAATCGCGTCGGCATAGGGCATATCCACGCCGTCCGAGAACACCTCGACGGTCATCTCGACCTTGTCGCCGCGCATGGTCTTGGACTTCACCGTAAACTTGGTGCGGCCAAACGCGCGCACGATATCGTCGCCCGTGGTCTGGCCCGTGTAGTGGATGACCATCATGTACACGCGCGCCTTGTCCTGATGACTCGCAAAGCCGGCGATCATCACCACGATGACCACGGCCGTGAGCGCCACGAGCGCGTACATGCCGGCGCCGGCCGTAATTCCCGTGGTAATGGACCAAAACAGATACAGCAGGTCGAGCGGGTCCTTAACCGCCGTACGGTAGCGGACGATAGACAGAGCACCGACCATACCGAGCGAGATGACCACGTTGGTCGAGATCGCGAGCGTGACCATGCAGGTGAGCACGCACATGCCTACAAGCGTCACGGCAAAGCTACGCGAATACACCACGCCGGTAAAAAAGCGCTTGTACACGTAATAGATCAGGATGCCCATGCCGAGCGCCACGAGCAGCGAAAGGCCAATCTTGGCAGGGTCAACCTGGCCAAACGCCTCCAAGACGGAGTTCTTAAAAAAGTCCCTGGTGCTCATGGTCTAAATATCCCCTCGGTTCTCAAAATCCGATTCCCAGTAATTAAATCCGCGCAGGTAGGCGGTCTTTTCGTAACACAGGCAGTACTTGGAGACCGCCGTAAGCTCGGCCGCTCCCGGCGGCACCATATCGCGCACCAGCTGCGGGCAAAACTCCGTAAACTTGACCTCCATTACCAGCTTGCCGGGCTCCAGGACCGGCAGCGCGGGCAGCGTCGCGTCAAAGATATCGAAGCTTCCCACCGCGGCACGCACGTTCATGTCAAACGTAATGCGCACGGTGCCCTCATCCATCACCCATGGCTCGCGCTCGTAGTCCACGATGGTCCGCGGGCGCATCATGTTGCAGATGCACTCGATGTAGAACTCGCGGCAGAGCGGATAGGGGCTCCTCAGCAAAAAGTCGTAGTCGCCGGCCAGAATCTGCTCAAACTCGCCGCGCGTGAGCGGCGCGTCCTCCTTGTAGATCCAGCTGCCGTACTTCTTTTTGCGCTCAAGCTTAATCACCTTGTCGCTGCCGTTATAGATGCGCACGCGATACTTTTTGCGCATGAGAATGCCGGCATCTTTTTCCTCGTAGGCCGAGTTGCAGTAGTCGTCAAAGTACAGGCTGCGAATGGTGTAACCGCCTGCCCGCGCATGCTTGTCCAGTTTAAACACCGGCGCCATGCGACAGGCAAGCGCGGCGTGCTCGCCCTCGTTAATGAGATATTTGAGCTCGTGGCGGTAACGCTCCTGCGTGGCACGCACAGGCGGGGCCGCCAAGCGCTCAAGCAGCGCGCTAGCCCTCCTCATACGTGTCCTCCACGACCTTACCGCCGTCTTGCACGTAAAAACACTTCATGCCGTAGTGCTTGCCGTCGTCGGTTACATAGTAGTCAAACGCATCTTGCGTATAGCCGTCGGAGTTGGTGGCACGCACGCGCACAAAATACTGGCCGGCATCGGGCGCATCGCAGGTCACCTCGGGAAGCAGCACGTCCTCGGCCTTAAAGACCACGTCGCTAATGGCATAGTCACGAGCAAGCTCCACAGTGTAGCGAATGTCGCGCGCCTCAAAGTCGTAGGACGCATCCCAGTTAATACGCAGCTTACCGTTATCGATCTGCGGCACGCCGATGTAGAACGGCATGGGCTTTTTAAAACTCTCGCGAAAGCTCTTGTAGTTCTCCTCGACCTCGGAGGGAATCGCCGCAGCGATCTGCTCGTATTGGTCCTTGGTGACAGGCAGATTGTCGATATCGGGCGAAGCAAAGACCAGGGATTCAGTCACATCGCGGTAGTGCTTGATCATCTTGGTCAGGCGAGTCTCGGTCAAATACGAGCGCAAGTCCTTGACGGCACGGTCGAGTTCGCTGCGGAACGACTTGCTGCGCAACGCGCGGTTAAACAGCACGTTGCCCCAGTAGTTGCTTGCACCGCGCTCCCAGCTCGCGTAGTCCGAAAACCCGGTAAGAGAAAGCTCCAGCTTACGCAGCATGCCGTCGTTATCCCAATCTAAAAAGTACCAGGTATTTGAGTTGAGCGGGCTGTACAGATAGCAGTTACGGTTCTGCGTATCGCAGTTGCCCGTCAGGATCTGAAACGCCAGCCAATAGACCAGATTCTCGGTATCAAAGTAGGTATCGAGCACATCATCGATCTTTTGTGATTCGTCGTTGAGCGCATCGAGCATCTCGATGAGCTTGGTGTGGTCCGAATCGCCCTTAATCTCGAGCATGCCCTCAAAGTTTGCCTGGTTGTAGTCGGGATCGTCGGCAAGCTTAATGGTGTCCTCGTAGCGATGGAAATCGAAGTTGTTCACCTTGTACAGATGCCCGTTCTTATCCAGGCCATGTGCCTTAAGCGCCGTCTTGTTGAGCTGCTCCACCTGCGTAAACAGGCCGTAGTCCTCAAAGGTGTCGTTGAACTTTTCGGTCTGGTCGCACACCCACAGATGCACAAACTGCGTACGCAGGCCCATCATCTGGGGTATCCCGCGGATAAGGTCATAGGCCATCTTGTTGCGAAAACGCATACCCTCGCCCATGTGCTTGTTGAGCGCAATCGCGCGCTGTTGGCGCCAAGTACCCTTGCCCTTTTTGAGCTCCACCTTGTAATTCTTTTGCGAGTTGTTGCTCGATGTCTGACCGCGCACCTGCACGGTGGCATTGGGCGCTTCCTCGCCATAGCCAACCTCGCCGGCCACCGGGCCGTCTTCGTCGCCCGCCTGCAGCAGGCCCATAACCTGATAGCGCGTCACCCCCATGTCGGCATAGTCATACACCGAGTACGTGTTGATCTCGGCCCAGCTGTGGTCGGTGTTCTCGGAGCTGTTGCCGCGCGAGACCGTCAGGTACATGGTCACAATGCCCGAGTCGTCGTAGACCTCGTACAGCTCATCTTTATCGCGAAGGTGCTTGGTACCGTCCGAGGCCTCAGCCTTTTTAATCTTGTCCTGCTTTTTGACCTTTTTGGTCGAGGATTCGTCCTGAGACGAACAGCCCGAAAGCAACAGCGCGCCGGCAGCTGCCTCGATCAGGCAGCGGCGAGACATCAACTTATCGATCATCAGAACCTCCCCAATGTTTTTGGTACAGGCGGACCACCATACGTTCAAACGCACTGCGCGGCTCACCGCCCGCGCGCTTGTCCTCGTAGCATTGCTCAACACGGTCGAGCACCCGGCCAAGTTCGGTAAACCAGCCCGTCTTGTCGGTCGCCACAATGGGCTGCTGGCTCAGGATACGATACGGCAAGTTGGCGGTATAGGTATCGAGCCGCAGCAGCGCCACGATAAAAAACACCGCTGCACCCAACAAAAAGCCAAAGCCGTAAAACTGCTGCGGCAAAAGCAACGACACGGCAGTCGCCAGCCCGGCCACCCCGGCAAACAACCCCGAGGCCAGCACGGCCCCCTTGTAGTCGGTAAAGTACAGCAAGATAAGCATCACCGTATTGCCCACGGCATACAGGCCATAGCCCACGCACAGCGTGCGAAAATACCCGTGCATAAGGTTGTTAAAGCCCAACGGTAAGGCCGACAGTACCGTGGTCTCGAGCGAGATGACCGCCGCGGTCACAAACAACTGTTTGAGCGCGCAAAAGCGCAGTTCGCTGTTAAGCGTGGAGAGCATCTCCTCCTCGACCACCACAATATCGCCTACCACGCCGCCGTCATTGAACAGGCTGTAATAGTCGCGGTAGCGCGGATAGAAGTTGACCTCGACCGAGACCACAAAGTTGACGGTCGTGACCAGGATCGTCAAAAACGCAATGAGCGCCGGCACATCGTAGTAGGGCGCACCATAAAACAAGCCCTTGACCTGCACGCCAATGGGACCGGCCCAAATAATCACCAGGTGCGCAAAGAGTCCCAGATTGGTTAACAGACCCGTGAGCGCCAGCGGCATAAACTGATCGAGCCACTGCAAAAAGGGCCAGGGGCTGCGGTCGCTC
>DBFMRS010000020.1:0-14835 GCA_048387515.1 Collinsella sp. | reverse complement strand
TGATAAAGAACAGCCCAAAGCCCAGCAGCGGAATGATGACCAGGTAGACCATGGCAACGCTGCCGCTGCCAAAACATCGGGGAGTAGTCATTGGGGACGTTCTTAAACGACTAGCTTAGGGACGGAGGAAAAGGGATCATTTTCCGTAACCTTTCCGCAACAATTTGCCCTTCGTGCCGCTCGACTCCGCTCACAACGTTCCCTGCGCTAAACTTAGTCGCACTATGGCGCTGCTGCGCCGCGCCCGAAACAAGGGAGACCCTCATGAAGAACACTCAGCTGCTGCTGATCAACGATATGTGCGGCTACGGCAAGGTCGCGCTTTCTGCCATGCTGCCGGTGCTGTCGCACATGGGCTACCGTATCCATAACCTGCCGACGGCGCTCGTTTCCGATACGCTCAACTACCCCAAGTTCTACATCCACGACACCACGGAGTACGTGCGTCAGAGTCTTGCCATCTGGGAAGAGCTCGGCTTTGAGTTCGACGCCATCTCGACCGGCTTTATCGTGACCGAGGGAGAGACGCGCATCATCTCAGACTTTTGCCACCGCCGTGCGCAGAAGGGCACCAAGGTGTTTGTCGACCCCATCATGGGCGACAACGGCAAGCTCTATGCGGGCGTGCCCGAGTCCACGATCGGTCTCATGAGGCACCTGCTCGAGTGCGCCGACTACGCGGTTCCCAACTACACCGAGGCCTGTTTGCTCACCGACACGCCTATCGTCGAGCAAATTACGCCCGATGAAGCCCGCGCCCTTGTGGACGCCGTGCGCGAGCTGGGTGCCAAGTCGGTGGTCATTACGAGCGCCGTAGTCAATGGCACGAACGCGGTTATTGGTTACGACCATGTGGCGGGGGAGTACTTTACGATTCCCTTTGAGCTCATTCCGGTCTATTTCCCGGGCACGGGCGACACGTTCTCGGCGGTGCTCGTCGGCCGCGTTATGGCAGGCTGGAGTCTGCAGCGCGCGACGTCCGATGCCATGCGCGTGGTGGCAGAGCTTATCGAACGCAATGCCGACCAAGAGGACAAATCGGCCGGCCTTCCCATCGAGGCCTGCCTGGATATGGTTGACCATGAGTAGCGCCGACGAGAGCAGCACCGAGGCAGCGGGCGAGAACAGGCCGCTCGGCGCGCCGCGGGGCAAGCGGCCGCGTATCCGCGTGAGCTGCGTGGACCAGCTGGGTGCGTGTCGCTGCCACCATGGCCACAAGCCGGGCGACGTTTTTGACTTCGACCGAGATCGCGGCAAGATGTGCGCCATGGCCTGCCATGTGGGCTTTCCCTATATCGATATCCTGCGCTATGGCGGAACCGTGCCTGGCAACGAGCCCGGTACGGCAAAGTTCTGCTGCCCCGAGGTTGATACGCTGAACGTCTGGCTTGCTGAGATCGTCGACGAGTAGTTGAGCGCAATGTGACAAAGGGACAGTTCCTTTGTCACATTCGCCGGTAGTGCTCCCTCTATTATGCTTGTGATCTCAAATCTCTGCATTTTATCCGATTTTAAGTTCTAAAAATTCCACATTTCATCGATAATCAAGCGTGTAAAACTCTGCATTTCATTTGATGACACCGAGGAGAGAGAGCCTATGCTGCGTAGGAAAATAGCGGCAGAGCTGGAGCGTTGGCTGAAGTCTTCCGAGCAAAAGGCCTTATTCATTACGGGTTCTCGCCAGATTGGCAAAAGCTATTCGATTCGTGCATTTGGCAAAGCCAACCATGCAACCTACATCGAGCTTAACCTCATGGAAAACCGCCAGGCAAAAGATGCTCTTCTCGAGGCGCGGAATGCCGATGATTTCATCAGCAGGGTGACGCTTCTTTCGGGAAAGTCGATTGCACCAGGCAAAACGCTCGTGTTTATCGATGAGGTCCAAGAGGCCCCCGACATCATGACGATGGCAAAGTTCCTTGTTGAGGACGGGAGGTGCCGCTGGGCGTTTTCGGGGTCAATGCTCGGGACTCAGTTCAAGGGCGTCAGGTCCTATCCCGTGGGGTATGTTCACGAGCTTAGGATGTTCCCGCTCGATTTTGAGGAGTTTTGCTGGGCAATCGGGGTGAGCGAGGGGGCTCGCCAAACGATACGTGACGCGTGTATCAGCGAGAGGCCCATTCCCGATTACATTCATGACGCGATGATGGCAAACTTCAGGACCTATACCGTTGTCGGCGGAATGCCGGAGGTCGTGCAACGTTTCCTTGACACGCGGGGCGACCTTGCCTCTGTTCGTCAGCTACAGTCAGAGCTCAACGAACAGTACCGGCGGGATATCTCCGAGTATGCAAGCGGGCGAGCCCTTCAGGTGCAGAGCATCTACGATCAGCTCCCTATTATGCTCGAGGGCGAAAACAAGCGCTTCGTGCTCAATTCCATTGACCCCAAGGCTCACTACGAGAAGTATCAGCGAGATTTTGTATGGCTTGTCGATGCCGGCGTTGCTCTCAAAGCCGATATCGTAACCGAGCCAAAATCGCCCCTGCTCAAGTCAGCACGACCATCGCAGTTCAAGCTATATCAATCGGATACGGGCATGTTGATGGCGCGCTACCCCGTTGGAGTCGCCCAAGCGGCGTATCTTGATAGCAAGGAGCCCAATCTGGGCGGCATTTACGAAAACGTGGTGGCCCAGCAGCTGGCCGCCCAAAATCGCCAGCTTTACTACTATCAGACAAAAAAGCGCGGTGAAGTGGACTTTGTGGTCGATGGACCGGATGGGACGGCTGTTCCGATCGAGGTTAAATCGGGCTCCTATTACCACGCGCACGCTGCGCTCGGTCATGTGCTTGATACGGCTGAATATGGCGTAAGGCTCGGGATTGTTTTCTCGAGAGGCAACGTTGAGCGCAACGGAGCAGTTCTCTATTTGCCGCTATATGCGACCTGGGCCCTTTCGGATGTTTTGGGCGACTCCTGCGCCGAGGGGATAAAGCTGGAGGTCAAGCCGGTCTAGGGCCAGTCCCGGATGTGACAAAGGCGTGGCCCGCGACCTCGTTTGCCTACAGCTGCTCGAGCATAGCGGTGCAGCCGTCGAGTACGTCGCGGTAGGTGGCATCGAAGTTGCCGGTGTACCAGGGATCGGCCACGTCGCCGGGGCGCTCGGTCCAATCGAGCAAGCGTGTAACCTTGCCGTCGGGGTCGTCGCCAAAGATGCGCCGCAGGCCGCGGGCGTTTTCGTCGTCCATATAGACAATGTGGTCCCAGTCGCCATACTCCGCGCGACGCACCTGGCGGGCACGGTGCGCAACGACGGGAATCCCGACTTCACGCAGCTTGGCGACCGTGCCATGATGCGGCGGGTTGCCGATCTCCTCAGTTGAGGTCGCAGCGGAGTCAATGACAAACTCGCCCGCGCGCCCGGCGCGCCGCACCAGCTCGGTAAACACGGACTCAGCCATCGTCGAGCGACAGATATTTCCATAGCAGATAAAAAGAATGCGTTGCATGAGCGGCTTCCTTTCTAGGCGGTCGCGCAGGGCTTACAGACTGCTCTTGAGGCAGTTTGCTCCAATTAAGCCCGCTGCGTACAAGGGGAGGTGGCGCAGCTGGCGCCCGTCATCGGTTTCGCTGCGGGAAAAATTGTTCTCGGACAAAATGTAGGCATATGGCGATCGGGCTTTGTCCATAAACGACCCGAGGGTTCTCGCGCGCACGTTACGTGCGGACTTTACTTCGACGGGCACAATTTCCATACGGTCGGTCTGAAGTAAATAATCGAGCTCGCCGGTCGTCTTCCAAGACGACGGCGGCACCCAGTAATACGTCTGCAAGCTATTGCCCGAAAATGCTTGCATGACCGAGTTTTCCGCCAGGGCGCCTCGGAAGTCGGAAGATAGCGCTATGGCGGAATCCTCTTTGAGGTCGAGCCAGAGCCGCGGGTTGATGCCGAGTTTGTAGAACATGAGGCCGGTATCGAGAAGATAGACCTTAAAGAAACTTCCATCTTCGTCGTCGAAGGGAACGAGGGGAGGCTCGATGCCTTCGGTCAGGTTGTTGACCGATATGATGCCGGCGCCTTCGAGCCAGTCGAGCGGCTCGATAAGCTTGGCGCGACGGCCTCCGCGTTCGACCTCGGAGTACTTGAATTTTTTTGTGGACGATCTCAGCAGCTGGGACGGAATGGAGCGCCAGACCTTGCGCGCCGCCACGCCGCTGATCCCGTTTTCGGGGTCGGTCATATCGGCGGTATAGGTCTCGTCGATTTCGCGCTGCTCGACGCGCGCATCCTCGATGGATAACGTCTTGCGATATGCGTTGACGGCGGCGGGCATGCCGCCCACGATCTGGTATCGATGAAACAGGCTGAGCGCGGCTTGGTGCGCGGCGTAGGTCTCGAGCGTGCCGGCGTGGGTACGAATGGCATTGGCCATCTGCTCCTCGTCGAGCGCCCAGAGAAACTCCTCGAACGACATAGGATGCATGGTCTCTTGACGAACGCCGCTGGGAAAAGGCAACTTGCGCTTGCGCGTGGCGACGCCGAGCTGACTGCCGGTCGCGCATATGCGCCAGCCCGAACCCGAAAAAAAGCGAAGCGAGTTGAGCGCCCGTTCGCAGAGCTGCACCTCGTCAAACAGGATGAAGGCGGTTTCTTTGCGAATGGGGGTGCGTTTATAGTCTGAGATTCGCGCCACGATGGCGTCAACGTCGTCGGTGGGACAGTCGAACAGCGGAGCGATCAGCTCAAGATCGGTCTGAAAGTCGAGTTTGACAAACGCATCGCCGGCGATTCGTCTGCCGATTTCCTCGGCAACGTACGTTTTGCCTACGCGTCGCGCACCACGGATGAGGAGGGGGCGCGACGCGTCCTTTGTCGCCCATGATTCGATAACGGATTCGATTGATCTGCGCATGGGGCCGCCTTTCCAATTTCGTGTACTTCAGATACATAGTTTAGTACGATTTCATGTACTTGGAATACACGAAATAGTAGAAAAGTGTGTATCTGAAGTACACGAAATTGCACTGCTGGAGCTTGCAGGCGGATAAACACTACTCGTATGGGACGGTTTTCACCGGTTGCTCGCCACCTTGGGCTATGTTCGCCCCTATGCCTGCATCCGGGGCTGTGCTGATTGACGACGGCGCTCCCAGCGAGCCAACTTAATCGTCACCAGCGTAAGCACCCAGGCCACAAGCGAGAACGCGGCACCCACTGCGCCTACATATGCAATGCCAACGCTGCTTACCACGGCGCCGCCCACTGCGGTGCCAAACGAGATGCCGACGTTAAACGCCATGGGCTCAACCGAACTTGCGAGTACCATCGACTTGGGATGGCGGCTGCGTGCCACGTCCATAAAGTGCGTGATGCACGACACCGAGAACAGGTACATGAGCAGCGCCAGGCTAAAGACAAAGACCAGCGCGAGCGGCATGGTGCCGCCCACAGCAAACAGTCCGAGTAACGCTGCAGCCTGCAGCACAAACGTCACGAGTAGCGCCTTCATGCCAAAGCGCGTATCGATCCATCCGCCCAGGATGTTCGAGATCAGGCAGAACACGCCGTAGGCCATGAGCGTGGTACTGGCTTCGACCGTGCCCATGCCCAGCACCTGCTCAAGATAAGGCGTCACGTAGCCGTAGAAAACGTAGACCGACCCCACGCCAAACAAAAAGATGAGCATGCCGGTGATGATGCTCGACTCGCGTAGCAGACCCGCCTGCTCGCGAAAAGTGGCGGGCTCGTCGGTTTGCCCAGCGCGCGGCATAAACGCCACGAGCGCTCCGCAGATCAGAACGGCAAAGGCCAGCGTGCCGTACATGGCCACGTGCCAATCGAGCGTGTCGGCCACAAACTTGCCGATCGAAGTGACAAAGACCATTGCCACGGAAAACGCACCATATACCACCGAGATGGCAAGCGAAGTTTGCTGCGGAGACAGAAGCTCGGGGATGTACGTCACGCCCACGGCGAGCAGTGCGCCCGAGACGGAGCCCAGGATGATGCGCGAGATGAACAGCACCTGGAAGTTGGGCGCCAACGCCATGACCAGGTTGCCGAGCACAAAGACGATGCTGTAGCACACGAGCAGCTGGTAGCGGCGAAAACGCCCCGTGCTGAGCGCGAGCACCGGCGTCGAGATAGCGTAGATCAGTGCGAACACGCTAATAAGTTGGCCTGCGGTGGCAAGCGATACGCCGAGTTCCGTCGCTAGGTCGCTTTCGATGCCGATGACCACGAACTCGGAGCAGCCGAGCGAGAATCCCAACAGCACGAGCAGCGCCAGGCAAAGATTGGTGCGCGCGGGGGAGAGCGCGGCGGCGGTTGACTTACTTTTTGGCGTGGTTGCGGCGGTCAAGGTTGTCACTCCAATGTCGCGTGAATAAGCGGGATTCAATCCCTGCAACTCTAACAGAATGTGACAAAGGGACAGTCTCTTTGTCACATTCGCGGCGTGGCTGCCGCCTAAACCGTCACAACATTCGATGAAAATCTCGAAAACGAGGAAAAACGTCGAATGTTGTGACGGTTTTCGTGTCCGGCGCGGGTGAGCTTCGGTGCCGTCTGGGGGTATAAGACTAGCGAGTGTTTATTTGCGAGGCCTAAGGGGCGCCCCGTATGGATATCGATAACTTTGAATGGTGGTATAGCGAGGGCGAGGCTCCGGACGAGGAGTGGGACGAGCCCGCGCCACGCGACGTGTCGAGCGACGAGGACGAGACCGGCAACGATGCCGTCGAGACGGACACCGCTTCCGACTCCGCCGAACCCCTAACCTTTGAACAGGCCTGGGCCCAGGCCGAGGCCGACGAGGCTAAGGCCGATGCCACGGCCACACTCGATGAGCCGGCGGACATGTCCATCTCGCCGGCCAAGACCCCGCAGCCGCGCCACACCATCGACCCCGGCAGTACAGCATCTTTCAGCATTCTCGACGTGCCCGCGCAAGGCGCCCAGGCGCCTGCGCCCACGCATCGCCCCGACCTGGCTCGTGAGGAAGACGCGGGCCGCCGTTCTCCGCTCGGCCCCATCCTCATCGCCTTCATGGCCGGCGTTATCGCCTGCTCGGCAATCGGCAGCATCTGGGGCCATGTCGAGCAGCAGCGCCAAGACGCCGCCAAGGTCGAGATGTCTGTCGAGCAATCGCTCAGCCGCACGCGCTCGGTGCATGTGTCGGTCGAGGTTAAGGACGGCGCGACGTGGGATACCGCGCGCGGCGATAGCCAGATGCTCGTCCATATCGTGGGCCGCACGCTCAAGGGACAAACAATCGACGAGTATCAATACGTCAATTCCGAAGGTGACGGCATCGAGCTTAAGCCCGGCGACTACGAGCTCACGGTGGATGAGCCGCCCGTCGCCACCGACGGCACGCGTTACCGCGCCTCAAAGCGCATGGTTCCGGTGAGTTTTAATTCGCAGGCGCCCGACACGGTCGATAGCGCGCCGCAGGGCGGGTTTGACCTTTACGCTATTGCTCAATAACTGCGCCCGCCGCTCAACCTCGCCGCCAAGAGTGGGACAATATCCCTCGACACCGTTGTTCACTATTGGAGGAAGTAGCATGTCCACCGTCACTACCATCAAGCGCGGCGGCCTTACCGCGGCCATCGATTCCATGGGCGCCCAGCTCACGAGCCTTGCCCTCAACGGCAATGAGTATCTGTGGCAGGGAGACCCGGCCTTTTGGGGCAAGCACGCGCCTATCCTGTTCCCCATCGTGGGATCGCTGCGCAACAACACGGCGACGTCTGCGGCCGGCACCTGCGAGATGGCGCGCCACGGCATCGCACGCATTGTCGAGCACAAGATCGTCGAGGTGTCGGAGGACGGTTCGTCCGTTACCTACGAGCTCACCGACACGCTCGAGTCGCTCAAGGCGTTCCCGTTCCACTTTAAGCTCAACATGACCTATGCCCTGACTGGCGACGCCACCCTCTCGCAGACCTTTGCCGTCACCAACACCGGCGACGTGGACCTGCCGTTCTCGGTGGGCGGCCACCCCGCATTTAACGTGCCGGCCCCCGGTGCCGAGGACGAGGCGTTCGAGGATTACGAGCTGGCGTTTACCGAGGCTTGGACCAACGAGGCCCCCATCATCACGCCCGATGGCCTTATGACGTTCGAGGGTAGCTACAAGGCCCCCGATAACTCGGACGTGCTGCCCATCACTCACCGCAGCTTCGATAACGACGCCATCATGTTCACCGATACCCCGGGCTCCACGCTCACGCTGCGCGGCCGCAAGTCGGGCCACGGCGTCAAGATCGACTTTGAGGGCTTTAAGTACATCGGCGTGTGGTCTGCCGCCAACGACGCTCCGTTTGTGGCGCTCGAGCCTTGGACCGGTCACACCACCATGGACACCGAGGACGACGTCTTTGAGCATAAGGTCAACACCATCACCTTGGCTCCCGGCGAGACGGACAAGCGCAGCTTTAGCGTTACCTTGCTTTAGAGGTTCCGCCGCTCGGTCGATGCTGCGCGCCGTCCAGAGCGATAATTTGTCATTCAAAAGGCAAGGCATAGACCTTCTGGTCATGCCTTGCCTTTTTCATGCCACTTGTTCGCTCTGGACGTCGCTCGCCGGCATTGCCAAAACATCGACGTTCCCAACGACTACCGTGTGTCTATTAATTTTTCGAGCTTGTGCTGCGCTGCTGGTCGCTGGCGTATATCCTGTTAAGTCGTCAGCATACGATTCAACAGGGAAGGCAGATTATGCATTCTCCCCATCAACGCGACGCGCATCCACAGCCGGTATGCAGCCGTCGCATCTTTTTGGGTAGCGCTCTCGCTGCGAGCGCTTCCGTCGTCGCCGGCGCGCTCGCCGGCTGCCAGCGCCCGTCTACGCTCAAGGTAGTTCAGCCCACGACGGGCGGCGGTCGCGACGACCTGTCCGATTCCGTGATCGGCAAGGACAAGATCCGCATTGGCATGGAGGCGGCCTACGCCCCGTACAACTGGCAGGTTTCCGAAGCCAGCGAGTACACCATCCCCATCGACAACGTGCAGGGCGCCTATGCCGATGGCTACGACGTGCAGATCGCCAAGATCGTCTGCAAGGCCCTCGGCGGCGAGCCCGTTGCCGTCAAACAGAGCTTCTCGGGTCTCATCGATTCGCTCAACAACGGCCAGATCGACCTCATCATCGCTGGCATGAGCGCCACGCCCGAGCGCGAGGAGTCCGTCGGCTTTTCCGATCCGTACTTTATCGGCTACTTTGGCCTGTTCGTAAAAGAGGGCTCGCCGTACCAGAACGCCACCAAGCTCAGCGATTTCAATGGTGCCACGGTGCTCGGCCAAAAGGACACCATGCTCGATACTGTCATCGACGAGATCCCGGGCGTTGTCCACAAGAACCCGGTTGATTCGGTCCCCACGGTGTTTTCGAACCTGCTGCAGGGCACCTGCGACGCCGTGACCTACAACACCGAGAACGAGAAGGGCTATATGGCCCAAAACCCGGGTATTGTGCCGATTCAATTTGCCGAGGGGGAGGGCTTTAAGCAGGAGGTCACGGCAAACGTCGGCTGCCGCAAGGGCTCGGACAAGCTGCTTAAACTCATCGACAAGACACTCAAGGGCATTAGCCAAGAGGAACGCGACCAAATGTGGGACGCGTGCCTCGATCGTCAGCCGGCATAGGGAGGCAGCATGAAAACCATCAATCGTCTGGCCTCCTTTATCAAGGCCGACCACCGTTATGTGTACCTGGGCACGAGCGTCATCGCGGCGCTCGGCCTGGCGTTTAGCCAACGCAACCCCACGCCGCTGAGCTTCTTGGCCCCCACCGGCATCTTCCAGGATTGCCTTTGGGCGATTCTTTGGGCCTGGATTGTCGTGTCGGCGGCGGCGCTCGTCACCAAGCTTATGCACTGGAGTGACTATCGCGAAACGTCGCCGTTCGCATCCGAGCGTTTCCGTCGTGGCGCACGCTTAGGCAGCTACGTCGTGGTCGCCATCGCGGCGATCTTTTTCGTGGACCGCTGCATCATGTCGTTTATCGACCTGGTGCAGGTGAGCATTGTCTCGGACTCCAACCCCAGCGACTTTTTGTCGAGCCTGGTCTACATGACCTACAAGAGCGGCGACTTCTTCATCCGCGGCATCGAGATCACCATCGCACTTGCGACCTTCGGCACCGTCATTGCATTCTTCCTGGCGCTGCTGCTGGTGTTCCTGCGCATCCAGACGTTCGACCGCGTGGATAACGACCTCACGCGCTTCTTTAAGAGTATCGGCCGCGGCTTTGCGACCATCTACTCCACCATCGTGCGCGGTACGCCCATGATGGTCCAGGGCCTACTCATCTATTACGCGGGCTTCACCGTTTTGCGCGGCATGGGCTTCGAGACCGCCCAGGCCAACCAGATCTGGAGCACCTTCACCGCCGGCCTCGTCACCATCTCGCTCAACTCCACCGCCTACATGATGGAGGTCCTGCGCGGCGGCATCGAGTCCATCGATCCCGGCCAGGCCGAGGCAGCGCGCTCGCTGGGTCTTTCGCAGTGGCAGGCTATGCGCAAGGTCGTGTTCCCCCAGGGCATTAAAAACGCTATTCCGGCACTCACCAACGAGCTCATCATCAACATCAAGGATTCGTCGGTGCTCTCGGTCATCGGCGTGTTCGACCTTATGTACGCCACCACCACGGTCGCCGGCGTGTACTACCGCCAGATGGAGGTCTACTGCGTGGCGCTCGTGGTCTACCTGATCCTGACGCTCGTGGCGAGCCGCCTGCTCGAAGCCTTTGGCAAAAAACTCGGTGCCGAGGCTCCGGCCACGCTGCCCAGCTCCAACTAGGCTCAAGACGAGGAGAATCATCATGGCAGATACCGCTACTACCGGCACCGCGGCCGCCGCACAGACCAATGAGCCGCTCATCCGCGTCGAGGGCCTGCGCAAGAGCTTCGGCTCGCTCGAGGTGCTCAAAGGCATTGACCTGTCCGTCAAATCAGGCGAGGTCGTCACTATCATCGGCGCTTCGGGTTCGGGCAAATCGACGCTGTTGCGTTGCCTCAACTTGCTCGAGACCCCGGACGCGGGCCACATCTGGTTCCACGGCCAGGACCTTACGGCCGAGCGCTGCAATATCAATAAACTCCGCGAGGACATCGGTATGGTGTTCCAGGGCTTTAACCTGTTCAACAACATGGATGTGCTCGACAACTGCACGCTCGCGCCCGTCACGCTCAAAAAGATGAGCAAGGCTGAGGCCGAAAAGGTCGCGCTGGAGCATCTGACCAGCGTGGGACTCGAAAAGTTCGCGCACGCCGCCGTGGGTCGCCTGTCCGGCGGCCAAAAGCAGCGCGTGGCCATCGCTCGTGCCCTATGCATGAATCCGCAGATCATGCTGTTCGACGAGCCGACCTCCGCGCTCGACCCCGAGATCGTGGGCGAGGTGCTCGAGGTCATGCGCAAACTCGCGGCCGACGGCATGACCATGGTCGTCGTCACGCACGAGATGGCCTTTGCCCGTACCGTGTCCGATCGCGTGGTCTTTATGGACAAGGGCGTGGTGCTCGAGGATGCGGCACCGGCTGAGCTCTTCGGCAATCCCAAGCACCAGCGCACCCGCGAGTTCCTCTCTCGTTATCTCGAGGACAAATAACCGACCGCAAACGCTTATGTGGCAGGGCCGCTCCCGTGGGGCGGCCCTCGTCATCACAATCGAAAGGATGTCATGGCCGAGGTTTGGCGCTTCTTTGCGCATGAGGACGATTTTGCCGATATAGACGAGGCAGGCGCGTGCGAGCGCTTGGGCCGCGTTCTGTCGTTTCCGACCGTCTCGAGCATGGATGCCGAGGCGGTGGACTGGCAACCTTTCGACGACCTGCGCGCCTATATGCAGCAGGCCTGGCCGTACGTATTTGCGGCGGGCGAGGTCGAGCTTATCGACCATTCGCTATTGGTGACGCTTAGCGGTTCCGACCCTGACCTCAAGCCCATTATGCTCATGGGCCACATGGATGTGGTTCCCGTGGTGCCGGGTACCGAGGCCGACTGGACGCACGACCCCTTTAGCGGGCACGTGGACGACACCTACATCTGGGGCCGTGGAGCGATCGACATGAAGGACCAGGTCGCAGGCATTCTCGAGGCTGTCGAGTATGCGCTGGCGCACGGTTGGCAGCACGAGCGGACGCTGCTCCTGGCCTTTGGCCAGGACGAGGAGACGACGCAGTGCGGCGCAGGCGCCATCGGCCGTGCGCTCGAGGAGCGCGGTGTTGAGCTCGAGTTCCTGATCGACGAGGGCGACTACCGCATCGTTTCGGATGCCGAGTACAGCGCGGGCGAGGGTTGGCTCATGCACGCCGACCTGGCTGAGAAGGGCTATGCCGACATTGTGCTCAAGACAAAGAGCGCGGGCGGGCATTCCTCCAACCCCTACGGCGGCACGTCGCTCGAGGTGCTCAGCCGTGCCATCACCGCAATCTGCGATATCGAGTGGCCGACGCGCGTGACCGATTTGCTTGCCGCCCAGCTCGTCGAGCTGGGGCTCTACACGGCGGATGAAATTGCCGCCAACGGGGGCGCCATTGTCCGCGATTGCCTCGCCAGCAAGAAGCTCTATCCGCTGGTGACGACCACCTGCGCACCCACGCAGATCGAGGGTGGCAGCACCGGCGCCAACGTAATGCCGCAGGATATGTGGGCCAACATCAACTTCCGTATGCTCGAGGGCACGAGCGTGGCCGACGTTGTGGCGCGCTGCCGTGAGGCGGTTGCCGGGGCGGACCTTGCCGGTCGTGTCGAAGTGGAGCTAGGCCCCGGCAGCTCCGAACCCTCGCCGTCCCCGCGCATCGGTGGCCCCGGCCTCGAGGCGGTTCGCTCCATCGCCGCCCGCTATTTCCGTGATCCAAAGGGGACGGAGGAAAATGGATCATTCGAGCCAGTGGCAATTGTGCCCTCGACCGTGATCGGTGCGACCGACGCTGCCAACTACCAGCACATTTGCCCTGAGTGCATTCGCTTCTCGGCCTTTGTGGTTGATGACAACGAGTGTGATCGCGGCGTCCACGGCACCAACGAGCGCATCACCCGCCGCGCCTACCTCCAGGGCATCCGCTTCCTCGTCGCTCTACTCCAAACGCTCTAGTCAAAAAGCAAACTCTTGGTGCAACGGGGTCAGGTTTGTTTGCACCAATCCGTGCGGGTTATATGCAGGTTTGCCTGCGCACGCTATCATGTATGGGTTAGACCGCAACTATGTACCCCATACGCGAAGGGATGCGCATGTATCTGAAGATCGACATGTTCTAGCCGGGCTTACCCCCGCAGTGGCGCCGCGCGCCCCATCAACTCTGCCGATTTTCACCTTCACGCATATAAAGGAGTCCCGCCATGCGCGACAAGCTCGAAAAGATCATCAAGGCCTACGAGGAGCTCGAGAAGAAGCTCTCCGACCCGGCCGTCGCCTCCGATATTAAGGAGTTCACGCGTCTCAACAAGGAGTACGCGCACCAGTCCGACCTCATCGCCGCCTCGCGCGAGTACATCGGCGCACTCGATGACATCGAGGCCGCCAAGGAAATGCTGCACGATACCACCGATGCCGATGAGAAGGAGATGCTCCAGATGGACATCTCCGAAAACGAGGCCAAGCTCCCCCAACTCGAGGAAGACATCAAGTACATGCTCATCCCGAGCGACCCCAACGACGACAAGAACACCATCGTCGAGATTCGCTCCGCTGCCGGTGGCGACGAGGCGGCCATCTTCGCCGGCGACCTGTACAAGATGTATCAGCGCTTTTGCGAGTCGCGCGGCTGGAAGACCACCGTGCTCGATTCCAGCCCCAGCGAGGCCGGCGGCTTTAAGTCCATTGAGTTCAAGGTCGAGGGCGACCGCGTCTACTCCGTTATGAAGTACGAGTCCGGCGTGCACCGTGTCCAGCGCGTCCCCAAGACCGAGTCCCAGGGCCGCATCCAGACATCAACGGCTACCGTCGCCGTGCTTCCCGAGGCCGAGGAAATCGACGTCCAGATCAACCAGTCCGACCTGCGCATCGACACCTACTGCGCCTCCGGCCCTGGCGGTCAGTGCGTTAACACCACCTACTCCGCCGTGCGCATCACCCACCTGCCCACCAACACCGTGGTGCAGTCGCAGGAGCAGCGTTCCCAGATCCAGAACCGCGAGGTCTGCATGCAGATGCTGCGTGCCCGTCTGTACGAGATGGAGCTCGAGAAGCAGCAGGCCGAGCTCGGTGCCGAGCGCCAGAGCCAGATCGGCCATGGCAACCGTTCCGAGAAGATCCGTACCTACAACCAGCCCCAGGACCGCGTGACCGATCACCGCATCGGCTTCAACTCCACCTACAACGGCGTCCTTCTGGGCGATCAGCTCGGCACCGTGATCGAGGCACTCGCCGCCGCCGAGCGAGCCGAGAAGCTGGCACAAGCAGTTTAAGTTACGGCGTTTTACCAAACGCCGTAACTGATCGACGCTGCAAACGCCCCTAAGCGGCAATCTGACGTTCAATCGTCGGTCGCGTACCGAAGTACGCTTCCCTCCTCTTTCACGTCACCTTGCTCGCTTAGGGGCGTTTTCGCTGACTTATGCTCAACCTGCGGCGTCTTAGAGGTAGCCATTGGGGACGTTCTTAAATGACTAGTCAACTTGTTCGCCCTGGGCGGCGCTCGCTGTTCGTCCTCTGCCTGCGGCGTTGCCTTGCTCCGGATGCGGTATGCCCAACCTGCGGCGCCTTGATGTAGTCATTGGGGACGTTCTTAAATGACTAGGTTGGGCTTATTGCTTGGCTCTGTTAGACCAACATTGACATATAGGTGATGCCACGATGATATAATAGCCGTAAGCAATACGGCATTGGAGTATCATGAACGCCGAAGACCTGGTCATCATCTTCAAGAAGAATATGGCGA
>DBFMRS010000019.1:0-16531 GCA_048387515.1 Collinsella sp. | reverse complement strand
TGGCGACGCCTTTGTTGAGGCCCGCAGGGTTGATGTTGAATGCGCGACCGTCCTCGACGCGATCGAGCTCGAGCGTCGTCGGCTTGGACAGGTGAGTCAGATGGCCGTTGCAAGCCCAGATCAGACCGCAGCCGGCCTCGTCCAGGATGGCCTGGACCTCATCGTCGGGCACATCGCCGCGCATGCCGACGGTGACCTCACGGTATTTGTAGCCGGTCGACATGTCGTTGTGATACTCGATCTTGTGCGGCCAGCGGGCGAGAATCTTCTCGCACACGCCGGTCTGCTCGATCACCTGGTGCGGAGTAAGGCCGCAAGAGGGGTCGTAGGGCATGTCGCCGGTCAGATACTCCCAATCGTTGGCCTTGAGGTCGTACATGACCAGACCGCCCATTTCGCCGATGTAGGAGTTGAGGCCGAGCACGCGGGCGTCCTCGTGAATCATGGTGCGATTGCGGCCCGAGGTGGGAACCACCTGAATACCAGCGCGAGCGAGCGCCACGACGGCCTCGACGAGTTTGGTCGAAGGGTTGCCGTCGTTGTCGCGCAGCACACACGAGCCGGGCGCGAGCATCGTGGCATCCAGGTCGGTAAAGACGTACTTGACCTTAGCCAAGCGCTCGCGCATCTCGCCCGAAAGCTCGGCAACGGTCGGCAGGGTGTTGTGGGACATGGTTACTCCGTTTACGTAGAAGGGTTTGGACTTGGACGGCATGTTTTGATTGAGGGAACACGCTTATGGCGACAGCGCACTCAGGGCGCCGCCGCCATCATGGTTCATTAGTCAAACTGGGTAACATCGATCAGGCGATTGGCCAACGAAAGGTCGCTCTCGATGGGCACGAACTCGTCGCCCACGTGCATGAGCTCCTCGTCACCCTTTGCCAGCAGTAAGACAATGGTAGGAGCATCGGGGTTGATGTACTCCTCGCGCGCCGCCTTGAACGCCGCATGCACAGCGGCTTCGCGATCGAGGATGATCTTGTTCGGCGTATCGTCGGGAACATGTTCGGCAAGCTCGCGACAGACCTTCATCGGGTCCTCGTGAGCCGGGTCCTCATTGGCAAAGATCATCAGGTCGGAATATGGTGCGGCCTCGCGCGGAAGCTGCTCGCGGCGCTCCTGTGCCTTGCCGCCGGCAGCGCCAAACACTGCGATGACCGGGCTGGCGGGAAACGCGCGCTTCACCGACGAGAAAAGTGAGCGGAACGAAAGTTGGTTGTGAGCGTAGTCAACAACACAAATCACGCGGCCGTCCTTCGACTCCACGACCTCCATGCGGCCCGGCACACGCAGCTTGGAGAGGCCCTTCTTGATGGCATCGATACCGATGCCGATCTCGCGCGCGGCGGCGATAGCGACCAGTGCGTTTTCCACGTTAAAGTCTCCCGCGATACCCAGCAGGACCTTCTCCCCCGCCTCGGACTCGTCGGCACACAGGCCATGCAAGTTGAACTCGATGCTAAAGCCGACCATGCGTACGTCGCTCGCCCACAGGCTTGCCTCGGGATGCTCGACACCAACGGTCACCAAGCGCTCGGCCGCCGACGCTGCCTCCAGCACACGGTCGACCTCTTCGGTGCCCAAATTCACCACGGCGGTCTTTGCCTGGTCAAAGATCCTGAGTTTGCTCTCAAAATAATCCTCAAACGTGGGGTGTTCGATCGGCGAGATGTGGTCGCGGCCGATGTTGAGGAAGCACGCCACGTCAAACGGCAGATTCTCGACGCGTTGGTACTTGAGCGCCTGGCTCGAGACCTCCATGACCATGGACTGGCGACCGGACGTGCGGCAGTTGGCGATATGGCGCCAGACCTCGGGGGCCTCGGGCGTGGTGTTGGTGCTCTCGTAGCACTCGATACCATCGTCCGTGCTCACCGACCCGATCATGCCGCAGGACTCGCCCGCCGCCTTAATAATGGACTGGAGCATAAAAGCGGCCGTGGTCTTTCCCTTGGTACCGGTGATGCCCACGATCTTGACGTCGTGGTCGGGACGGTCGTAGACCTCCGGCGGCAACAGGGCCATGGCCGTGCGAACACTATCAACAACCAGCATCGCAGCACCGCTCTCCTTCGCCAGCGGCTCCAGAGACTCGACCAGCGACTCCTCGCACACAAATGCGACGGCGCCCGCATCGAGCGCCATGCTCAAAAACGCGGGCTTAAAGGCAGCACCTTTGCAAAAGAATACGTCACCTGCCGAGACCGCGCGCGAATCAAACGAGCAGCCGGTCACGGCGCGCTCGTCAACCTGCTCTGATGCGCGCAGCTCGCCGCACACGTCGAGAAGCTTGGCAAGCGTATCGACCGTGGTCACGGTCGCGGAATCCGAATGGTGCATCTTTCACCTTTCTCAGCCATTTGGCAGGGACGGCTTTTATAGTAACTGAAACGCACCCACGCAAAAACGGCTCCCGGAGGAGCCGTTACGCGCAGGCGTTCGTAAGCCGAGGCTAGGCAGCCTGAACAGCGGGCTGGTCCTCGTCGATAAAGAAGCGCTTGTACCACACCAGGAACACGAGCGGCGTATAGATCTTGCGCTGGAAATCGCCCTTGCCCGCAAAGTGCAGATCGAGCAGGTGCATGAGCTCGTCGGTATTGAAGAACTCACTTGCCCACGGCGCGGTGAAGTACTCCTTGACATAGTCGTACCACTTTTGCTCGCGCAGCCAGTAGACAATCGGCACCGGGAAGCCAACCTTGGGACGGGTGGCCCACTCATCGGGCAACGACTTGTTGGCAGCGTGGCGGAGTACCTGTTTGTTGCCGTTCTCGTTGATGCGGTAGCGGTCGGGAATGTGCTCGGCGAACTCCATGACTTTGCGATCCAGGAAGGGCACGCGCAGCTCCAGCGAGTGCGCCATGCACATCTTGTCGGCCTTGAGCAGAATGTCGCCCGGGAGCCACATGTTCATGTCCAGGTACTGCTTCTTGACCAGCTCGGGCTGGCCCTTCACGCGTGCGTAGATGGGTGCAGCGAGCTCAAAGGCGCCGTCGCCGGTGTTGTACTCGGGCTTGAGCACGCTGTCGACCTCGCGCTCCGGCCAAACCAGAGCCTGTCCCAGGAACGACTTCTCGGGGATCTCGGCACCCTTGACCAGGAAGTTATGTCCCTTGAAGTACGGCATATGCAGCGCCAGGTTACCGAGCGCGCGACGGATGGGCAGCGGCACCATCTTTTTGTACTTGCGCACCGGGACCGTATCCTCGTAGTAGGCGTAGCCACCAAAGAGTTCGTCGGCGCCTTCGCCCGAAAGCACCACGGTGACGTCCTTGCGAGCCATCTCGGCCAAGAACCACAGCGGCACGGAAGACAGGTTGGACTGCGGCTCGTCCATGTGATACTGGATGTCCTCGAGCGCACCGAAGAACTCGTCGGCGGTAATCATCTTGCGAACGTTTTCGACGCCGAGCTTATCGGAAAGCTCCTTGGCGTAGTTGGTCTCGTTGAAGTTCTTGTAGTCAAAGCCCACCGAGAAGGTCTTGTCGGGCATGAGGCAAGCGGCGATGTAGCTGGAGTCGACGCCACCGGAAAGGAACGACGCGACCTTGACGTCGGCGATGCGATGGGCCTCGACGCTCTCGTGCACGACCTCGTCCAGCTCATCGACGTACTCTTCGAACGGCTTCTCGACGGCAGAGTAATCGCAATCCCAGTAGCGCTCGATGTTCATCTTGCCGGTCGGGATATCGACGGTAAAGTAGTGCGCCGGCGGCAGCTTGTAGACACCCTCGAAGAAGGTCTCCTCGGTTGCCGAATACTGCAGCGTCATGTACGGACGCAGAGCCTTTTTGTTGACCGCCTTGTGGAAGTGCGGGTAGTCCAGGAAGCTCTTGATCTCGGAACCAAAGAGCACGCCCGGAGCGCCGTCGCCCGCATCGGCCATGGGATAGTAGTAAAGCGGCTTGATGCCAAAGATGTCGCGGGCGCCAAAAAGCTTGTTCTTCTTTTTGTCCCAGATGACGAAGGCGTACATACCGCGCAGGCGATCGAGGACGGCCTCGCCCCACTCCTCGTAGCCGTGCAGGAGGCTCTCGGTGTCGGCGCCGCAGTGGAACTTGTAGCCCTTGGCCTCGAGCTCGGAACGGAGTTCTTGGAAGTTGTAGATCTCGCCGTTGAAGACAATGACGACGCTACCGTCCTCGTTGGCCATGGGTTGGGCGCCAGCCTCGGTCAGGTCGAGGATCGACAGGCGGCGGAAGCCGAGGGCAACGCGGCCGTCGATAAACTGACCGCCCATGTCGGGACCGCGATGGACGATGCGGTCCATCATCTTGGTGAGCACCTCGGATTGGTTATCCGTCCCACCGACAAAACCGACAAAACCGCACATATACTATCCCCTCTGCTGTTGCTGGGCATCAAATCGAATCAGTAGCTTTTGAGTATACCCGAGGGCGTAAAGAGGGGCGGAATGTTCAGGCAATCTCAACTGAATCAGCTCCGCTGTGACACGCGCCAGTTACCTTTAATGGATATGAGGTGAATGGGGCGATTGTTTTGCTATACTCTCTCCGCACGGGCGATTGGCGCAACGGTTAGCGCAGGTGCTTTACACGCACAAGGCTGGGGGTTCGAATCCCTCATCGCCCACCATTGAATTGGAAACGGTCCTCGAAAGGGGACCGTTTTTGTTTGGGCCCATTTCATGGGATTCGAACCCGCAAGGGTGCGGAGCTGAGGAAACGCGAAGCGTTTTCCAGCGCAGCACGCGAGGAGCGAAGCGACGAAGCGGATGCGGGCGGCGGAGCCGCACGCGGACATCCCTCATCGCCCACCACTGATTTGATAGGCCTCCAGCGATGGAGGCCTTTCCTTTTTCATGCCCAGCGCATGGGATTCGAACCCGCCAGCACGTCTGTCACAAAGGCCGTGGTCAAAAAATGGCAAAAATGAGTACTGCTACTTTGTTTGCAACATATAAAAAGACAGTATTTGTTTAAGTTACGCAACATATGTCCATTATAAGGACTAACAGTTAGATCAAAATCGTGTATTCATCGCCATTTCGACTTGATATCTGGCCTTATTAGTCCAAAACTGCTGCTACCAAATCGGTAGCAGTACTCATATTTACTGTTTTTTGGTCAGCAGGTCCCCCTTGCCTTAGCAAATCTAAGGCAAAACGGGCTCCAGACCGCTGAATCATGCCGCATAGGGCACGTCAGCAGTCCGGAACCCGGTCCAAATTGAGTTATTGCACCGCGTTAGCCCAAGACACCCGACAGGATCTCAATCAGACTATCCACGTCGGCTTCCTCGCAGACGAGCGGCGGCAGGAAACGCAGCGTATGGGCACCCGTAGCGTTAATCACGGCACCGGCGGCCAGCGCGCGGGCAACAATATCATGCGCATCGCCCGCAGCATCATCCAAATCACAGCCGAGCATCAAGCCACGGCCACGCACCTCGGTCACGTGCGGCAGCTTAGCGAGCTTTGCCTCCATATAGGCGCCTACCTTGGCAGCATGGTCGGCATAATCGCCGCGCATGAGCGCGGAGAGCGTCGCGGCACACGCCGTGATGGCCAGGCAGCTACCGCCAAAGGTCGAACCATGATCGCCGGGCTTAAAGACGTCGGCGATTTCCTTCTTTGCCACCACGGCACCCATGGGCACGCCGTCGGCAATGCCCTTGGCAAGGCTCATGATGTCAGGCTCCACGCCATAGGTTTGGAATGCAAACGGCTTGCCGGAGCGGAAGATGCCGCACTGGACCTCGTCGGCGATAAGCACGGCGCCCACTTCGTGTGCCAGGTCGCGCGCCGCCGCCATAAACTCCTCGGTCATGGGGTGCACGCCACTCTCACCTTGGATCGGCTCGAGCATCACGGCGCAAATTTCACTGCCCAGCTGCTTAAAGATCGCACGCAGTTCATCGACATCGTTGGGCGTGCAGGCCACAAAGCCACCCGGCAGTGGGCGGAAGCTGTCCTGCAGCCAATCCTGCATGGTGGCGGCAATGGTCTCGAGCGTACGGCCGTGGAAGCCGCCGCGCATGCACACGATGGTGTTGCCGCCATTACCGGCACGCTTGGCGTACAGGCGCGCGAGCTTCATCGAGCCCTCGTTGGCCTCGGCGCCAGAGTTGGCAAAGAAGGTCTCCCAAACCTGCTCATCCGCAGCCGGGGCACCAAGTGCAGCTGCCGTGGTCTCATCGCCGGCGACAATGGCATCGGCAAGCACGCGCGCACCATCTACGTCGTCGTTAGCAAGCTTGGACAGCAGCGCCGCGACCTGTCCGCGCTGCTCGATGTAGAAGTAATTGGAGACATGCATGAGCTTTTTGGTCTGTGCCTCGAGCGCCGAGAGCACAGCCGGGTCGCCATGACCTAGGCTGCACACGCCGATGCCGGCAAGAAAGTCGAGGTACTCACGGCCATCGTCGCCGGTGAGCTTCATGCCGTGACCCTCGACAAACTCGACCGGAGAGCGGCCAAAGGTATGCATAACGTAATGGGATTCAAGCGATTGCTGAGCTGCAAGTGACATGGGATGCCTTTCGTTGGGCGCCAGACGGCGCGGGGCTATGGGTGCAGGAATTGGGCGGCTGCGGGTCAGCTAGACCGTCTGAAGCTTCTCGACCTCGTCAAGGTTTTCGGTCAGACGCGCAGCAAACGTCGAAAGCGGATGCGGATGCGTATCGAACTCGTAAGCCGTCTCGGTGGAATGGATCACGGTGCCGACGCCGGCATCGGTCAGCAGCTCCAGGAGCAGCGAATGCGGCGTGGTACCGTTAATGATGTGGGCACGAAATACGCCGCCGGTAAGCGCATCGACGGCCGCACGCAGCTTGGGAATCATGCCCTTATCGACCTCGCCGCCGTAGAGCATTTCGTTAACCTCGTCGAGCGTTAGGTTGGAGATAAGCGAGTCCTTGTCGCTAAAGTCCTTGTACAGGCCATCGACATCGGTCAAAAAGATCGCCTTATGCGCGTGGAGCGCCGCGGCAACGGCACCGGCGGCGGTGTCGGCGTTGATGTTGAAGAAACCGCCGTCCTCCCCCGCCGCGACGGTAGCTATGACGGGGATGTACTCGCTATCGAGTAAGCGCTCGATATAGTCGGTGTTGACGTGCGTCACTTTGCCCACGCGACCGAGCTCGGGGTCGAGCGGCTCGGCGATGAGCGTGCCGGCATCGCTGCCCGACACGCCCACGGCCAGGTTGCCGTGGTGGTTGATGGCAGCAACCAGCTCCTGGTTAACCTTGCCGCCCAGCACCTCGCGCACGATATCCATAGTCGCCGGCGTGGTCACGCGCTGGCCGTTCTTAAACTCGACGGGAATATCGTAATGGCTCAGCGCCTCGTTGATAGCCTTGCCGCCGCCGTGCACGATGACGGGGCGCATACCGATGATCTTGAGCAAAACGATGTCGCTCATCACGTCGCGGCGCAGCTGCTCATCAACCATGGCGGCTCCGCCATATTTGATAACAACCGTCTTGCCGGTCAGGTTCTTAATCCACGGCAGCGCTTCGAACAGCAGCTGCGCGGTTGCTTCGTTGGATTCGCTCGAACGACAATCGCGTGCGAATTTCATAATCTGCCTCGTCTTTCGTATCGTTATCGCGCCGTGCTCCGCTGTCCGCAATCGCGGCAAGATGCGCAGCGTGCCTGGAATCTAGGAACGGTAATCGCCGTTGATGGAGATGTATTCATGCGTGAGGTCGCAGGTCCACACGGTCGTTGCCGCGTCGCCTGCGCCCAGGTCGGCCGAGATCACGATCTCGGGCGCCTCAAAACGTCGTAGAGCCTCGTCCTCGTCAAAGGGAACAGTCAGACCATCGCGACAGACAGGCATACCCATCATGTCGATGGAAACGTCTTCCTGATTAAACTTCACGCCGCACTTGCCAAGCGCCATGGCAACGCGGCCCCAGTTGCAGTCGTGGCCGGCGATGCAGGTCTTAACGAGCGGCGAGTTGGCAACGGCACGAGCGGCGATATCAGCTTCCTCGTCGTTGGCGGCTCCGGTAACGTTGACCGTAACAAGCTTGGATGCGCCCTCACCATCGGCGGCGATATTGCGCGCCAGGCTCTCGCACACCTCGTGCACGGCAAATGCCAACTCGTCGAAGGCATCGGAGCCCTCGACGATAGGCTCGGCATCTGCGGCAGCGACGCCGGAAGCAAGCATGATGCAGGTGTCGTTGGTCGAGGTGTCGGAATCGACCGTTACCTTGTTAAAGGTCTGCTTGACGGTCGAGAGCAGCAGGGCATGAAGTGCCGCAGGCTCGACGGGGGCATCGGTGGTGATAACTGCAATCATGGTGGCCATGTTGGGCATGATCATGCCCGAGCCCTTGCACATTCCGCCTACCGTATAGACATTGCTCGCATGACCCGCAGCCTCGCTGACGTAGGACACGGCGTACTCCTTGGAGTGCGTGTCGGTCGTCATGATGGCGCGAGCGGCATCGGCGCCACCGTGGGCGGAGAGCGCCTCGTAGGCAGCAGGAATGGCGGTCTCAAACGTGTCGATCGGCAGAATCTGGCCAATCACACCCGTGGAGGCAACCAGAATCTGCTGGGGCTCGCAGCCGATGACCTGCGATGCGATGCTGCACGTCTCGCGCGCGCATGCAAGGCCGGTCTCACCCGTGGCGGCGTTGGCATTGCCAGAGTTGACCGAAACGCCGGCGATGATTCCGTAACCCTTGTCGGCACCGCCCAGGTTGGCACGGCTCACCTGCACGGGCGCCGCGCAAAAGCGATTGGTGGTAAACACGCCGGCACCGGGACAGGGTTTATCGGGCACGACGAGCGCGTAATCCAGACGCTCGGGGTTCTTGCGGAACCCAGCATGGATGCCCGCAGCCTTAAAACCAGCCGCAGCCGTAACGCCGCCCTCGACGGCGCGAATCTTGATATCAAACAGCTCGGTATTCATCGTCTTTATGACTCCTTATGTCAAACAAAAAACGGACATCGGTTGGTGCGCCATGCCAGTCGTAATCATGAGACCAGCTTAAGAGTGGCGCCCCACTCGATGCCCGACTACCAAATCGTTAACAATCGAATGTGCTACACCGGGCACGCCACTGTGGGCAAGCCTCGTCGCTCGTCAAAGCCAAAGACGATATTGGCACACTGGACCGCTTGGCCCGCAGCGCCCTTGCACAGATTGTCGATGGCGCCCGTCGCCACCAGCACGCCCGCGCGCTTGTTGAACGCAAGGCCAATCTGGGCGGCGTTGGTGCCGACGACCGAAGCCGTCTTGGGCTGCTGGCCGGCATCGAGCACGCGCACAAAGGTGCGTCCAGCGTAGAACTGCTTGTAATAGTCGACGACATCCTCAAGAGCCAGGGAGTCGATGGCCTGCGGCGTGAGCGGCAGCGTCACCGTGGAGAGCAGGCCGCGCTTGAGCGGTGCCAGATGCGGGGTGAAGACGACGCGATCGGTCAGGTCAAGGATTTGCTCAATCTCGGGCGTGTGGCGATGCTTGCCCACGCCGTAGGCCTCCAAGTTCTCGTCAGCGCTGCAAAAATGCGTACGAGCGTTGCAGGACTTGCCGGCACCCGTCACACCGCTGATGGCATCAACGATCACGGGGCCGCTCTGGGCAACCCAGCCAGCGCGCACGGCGGGCGCGGCGGCAAGGCTCGTTGCGGTGGGATAGCAACCGGCGCAGGCGACCAGCACGGGTTTGCCGTCGGCATGGCTGGAAGCAGCGGTCTCTAAGTCCTGGCAGAACAGCTCGGGGAGGCCGAAAGCACGCGTCTTGAGCAGCTCGGGGCTCGTATGCGCGGCGGCATACCACGCCTCGAACACGGCCGGATCGCTCAGACGGTAGTCGGCAGACAAATCGAAGCAGGAAACGCCTGCGGCAAGGAGCGCGGGCACCTGTGCCATGGCAGCCGTGTGCGGCACGGCAAGAAAAACCGCATCGCAGCTCTTGAGCTCGGGGGCGTCGTGCGTGGTAAAAAGCAGATCGCTCACGCCGGCAAAGCTCGGATAGACCGAAGACAGCGGCTTGCCAGCATCGGCGTTGGACGTAATGGCGACAAGTTCAAACTCGGGATGGCCGAGCACGAGGCGAATGAGCTCGGCTCCGGCATATCCAGCCGCGCCGACGATTCCAACCTTTAAAGACATATCAGACTCCTTGTCTGCGATTTATGCACCGATGCGCATTTCGCAGTGGTCGTTATGAAGTGGGTTGAAACTTTAGCACCAAAAGATGCATGAACACGTAAATGGCTTGCATATTCATGCATTGAAACAATCCCGACACATTCGCTTGAAGGAATTGACAAATGGAGCGGGCCCCGTATTGACCGGCGCTCCTAACGGCACCGGGCAATACGGGGCCCGCCCATGCGAAAACCAAGTTGTTAGGATGAGCCAGCCGGCTAGAGCTCGACCGGCACCCATTCGTCGTGATTGCAGATAAAAGCCTCGGGATCCTCGACGCTAAAGAAGACGAGCGTGGGGTCGTTAGGCCCCTCATAGTGCTCGCCCAGGTGCTCTAGATGCTTCCACCCGGCTTCGCGCATTTCGTCTAAAGCCCGGTCATCCAAGCCGGCACGCCCGCGCAAGATGAGCCAGCCATGGCCCGGCCACCAACTCGTGGCCTCAAAGCGCTGATTTTGCAGCAGCTCTTGCCACACGTCTTTGGTGCGCGCCGTCACAAACCACAGCTTGCCGTCCTGAATCTGCGCAAACGAAAACGGACGCACATGAGGCTGTCCGTCAACGCTCGTCGCCAAATACCATGCCGGCACCGACGTCAGATACTCCAACACCGTATTCAATCCGTCCACGTTTCCTCCTGTACTAGTTAGTTTGGGAACCTGGTTTGTGCGAGCTAGAGCTCCAGGCGCTCCTCGCTGCCGTCGATATCACAGAAGCGCGCGGCAATATTGCGGACCGAAAAGAAAGCAAGGCGGCCGTCGTTGGCACTCTCGTGTTCCTCGCCAATGCCCACCATGTGCTTAAAGCCCGCTTGACGCACCTTGTCGCTCGCAACTGCGTCGTCCTCAAGTGCGGCTTCGCCGGTCAATACGATCCAACATTCCCCCGGTTTCCAGCCCGAGAGCTCAAACTTGGGATTCGCACTCAGCTCCGCCCACACATCCTTGTCGCGCGATGTGCAAAACCACAACTTACCGTCATCGACCATGGCAAACGAAAACGGTCTCACGCGGGGCTGATGTCCGTCGGCCACATCGGTCGTGGCCAGATACCACGCCGGAATGCGCCTGAGATACGAACAGGCGCGCTCAAGCTGAGCCGTGCGGTCGTTGTCGGTCATAGGGACCCCTTTCTTGCGCTCGAATCGCGCCTAAACAAGTTGAAGGTTGATGACGATGACGCAGATGAGCAGCAACGCCGTCACCACCGCCGCCAACGCATCGCCGCGGCCAAACGTAAGCGCATGCAGGCGCGTGCGGCCCTGCTCGCCATGATAGCAGCGTGCATCCATGGCAGCAGACAGCGTCTCGGCATGGCGGAACACGCCGGTGAACAGCGGGATCGCCACACTGCCGAGCATGCGTACGCCACCGAGCGGACCGCCCGTCACGCGCGCACCGCGGCTTGCCTGTGCATCGGCCGTCTGCTTCATCTCAGTGGCAAACTGCGGCATAAAGCGTAGCGCGATACCCATGATCATGCCGAGCTCGTGCGCAGGAAGTCCCACACGCGCAAGCGGCGCGAGCAGGCGCTCAAAGCCCGCGGTGAGGTCGAGCGTCGGCGTGGTGAGTGTAATGGCGCTCATACCGGCCATCATCAACGTCAGGCGACACGCCATAAAGGCGGCAGAACGCAGTGAGCCCTCGCTTATCTGCAGAAAGCCGAGCTGCCACAGGATGCGCCCACTCTGATCGGTAAACAAGTTGAGCACCGCGACCACGACGACGATTGCCAGCAGCGGCGCCATCGACGACAGAACGCGACGAACCGGCACCCGAGACACGGCATAGGTCAGCACAACGAAAATTGCGACCGGGGCCAGTCCGCGGAAGCCACTGACCGTGAGCGTCGTGATCAGAAACACAAAGCCCAAGAGCAACTTGGTTCGCGGGTCCAGGCGGTGGATTGCACTATCGCCGGGATAGTAGCTGCCAAACGAAAACGCCTCCATCAGCAGCCCTCCTCTCGCGCGACCGTCTTGGATTTAGCAATGTCCGAGACGTTAGAAGAACCGCCCGAGCGACCGATTAGCAGGTCCACCAACTCGTCTGCCAGCGACTCAACCGTATAGAGCCCGCCGCGACGCAGCGGCACGCCCGCCTCCGTAAGCGCCAGCGCCATACGCTGGGCGGCGGGAACGCCCAAGCCGATCGACTTGAGCTCATCGGCATGCGCAAACACCTGCGCGGGGGTTCCCTCGGCAAACACCGCACCTTCGTTCATTACGACGATACGGTCGCAGCAATTGGCCAGGTCATCCATGCTGTGCGAAACCATGACAACGGTCAGGCCCTCGCGATGGAGTCGACCGATGAGCCCTAGGAAATCCCTGCGCGCAGCCGGATCGAGCCCCGCCATGGGTTCATCGAGCACCAGGACTTCGGGCTCCATGGCGAGCACGCCGGCGAATGCCACACGCCGTTGCTGACCGCCCGAAAGCTCAAAGGGACTCTTGTCGCCGACCGTGGAAAGGTCGAGGCCCACGCGCGAGAGCGATGACTCGACACGACGGTCGACTTCATCTTGCGGCAAGCCAAGGTTGTGCGGACCAAACGCCACGTCCTGCGCCACGGTTTCGGCAAATAGCTGGCGCTCGGGATACTGAAACACCACGCCGACCTTGGCCTTAACAGCGGCGGCGTCTTTCTTGTTTAATAGGTCGAGCCCCAGCGCGCAAACGCTTCCCTCCTGGGGACGAATCAAACCGTTGAGATGCTGGACCAGCGTCGACTTACCCGAACCGGTATGACCTGCCAAACCCAGGAACTCGCCGCGACGCACCGTCAGCGATACATCACGCAGTGCCCACGGGCTGCTGGGGTCGTTTCCCCAGAGAGCCTGTTTGTTCGATTTGCCCGCAGTGGCCGAGCGCTTATGCCAGCGGCGGCGCTCGCGCGGACTGAGCGAATAACTGTACGAAACACGGGCTAGCTCGATGACGGGCTCCGACGCGTTGTCCTCGTTGTCTACCGGAACAGTGCCGTCAGCGATTTCCAACTGGGATACGGAAGACTGCCCCGCGATGTCTGCCCCACTTCGCTCGGCATAAGTCTGCGCAACCTCGGCGACCATATCCACCTCGCGCACCTGCGCGTGAACGGGCACGCCCTTCGCACGAAGCGCCATGCCCAAACGGCACGACGCCGGCATATCTAGGTTGAGCTCCGCGAGCTCATCTGCCCGCGTCAGAATCTCCTCGGGCGTGCCCAACATGGCAACTCGTCCCGCCTGAAACACCGCGATGCGATCTGCCTCGGCGGCTTCTTCCATAAAGTGCGTAATCATCACGATGGTCATGCCGCGATCGTGCAGCGCATGGCAAGCCTTCATAAGGCCCTTGCGCCCACGCGGATCGAGCATCGAAGAGGCCTCGTCCAAAATGAGCACGCGGGGCTCCATGGCGAGCACGCCGGCAAGCGCCACGCGCTGCTTTTGACCGCCCGAGAGCGCGTGGGTCTCGTGGCGTTCAAAGCCCACCAGGCCCACGCCCTTGAGCGCTTCGCGCACGCGCTGCGCAATCTGGGCCGATTCCACCCCAAGGTTTTCGGGTCCAAAGGCGACATCGTCCTCGACAAGCGTTGCCACCAGCTGATCGTCAGGATTCTGAAACACCATGCCCACGGTCGAACGAATGTCGTAGACCAGCTCGGGGTCGGACCCATCCATACCGTTGATGCGCACCGCACCCGCATCGGGCTGCAGCAGCGCATTCAGATGCTTGGCGAAGGTCGACTTGCCCGACCCGTTGCCACCGAGGATGCAGAAAAACTCGCCGTCCACGATCTTCAGATCAATACCGTCAAGCGCCGGCGCGGCACCGTCATAGCTAAAAGAAACGCCCCGGCACTCAATCATGCGCGACCTTTGACCTGGTCCTTCTTGGGCGTAATAAGGTTAGAAACCGCCTTGTACACGGCAAGCGTCAGCACCGAGTTAAGCACGGTCTTGATGAGGTTGAACGGCAGCACGGCGGGAAGCATGAGCGGGGCAATCACATCGACCGAGCCATACCAGAACCATACGCCAATGGTAAGGTTTGCGACCATAGACAGCGCCGTAGCGGCAACAACGCCGAGCACCAGGCCGATCACAGCGCCTTTATAGGTATGCATCTTCTGATAGACGATGGCCGCGGGCAGAATATAGCCCAGCGTAGCCACCAGGTTCATAAGCGCGCCGACCCAGTCACCCGTAGTAAGCGCATGGATAGCAATCGCCATGGCGGCAACAGCAGTACCGGCACCGGGACCATACGCAAATCCGCACACCATCGCCGGCACCAGCGACGGGTCATACGTCAAAAACGGCGCCGAGGGAAGGATGGGCAGCTGCACATACATAAACAGGGCGCCCAAGGCACACATCAGCGCCATAGTAACGAGCTGTTTGGTGCTCCACCTATTCGTGTTCTCAAAATGGATATGCTGCGACTGTTCAGACATAAGATCACCTGCCTCTTTCATCCGGACTCTAACCGTTGGTACTGGGATCTCACCAGTTCAGCCGGCATGCGAACCAACACACGCTCGGGTCGCGGACTCATCGGCTCGGCCGCAGACGCCTCGCCTGCGCCACGGCACCCCTTTGGCACCGCCCGATTTACCGCCAGTGGGGAATTCCACCCCGCCCTGAAACAGCAATTGCAAGTGTAGCACGAGCAGATGCTCGCGCAAGTATGCCGAGGGTAATTAAAACTGGCAGCTTAGTGTTCGAAATATTGAAACAGCTCACAGAACGCGCAACTGAGGGGCGACGCGGCCGAGGCGAGCGAAGAGTGAGTCTCAGCGTTCTTGCAAACGAAAGCGGCGATGTGCCTACCCCGCCCGCATCCAGTCCACTGCATTCACGATTTTGATCCCCGTCTTTGTTGTTCCCAACCCAACGCGGTCCAGCGTGATAATCACCTTAGGGAAAGAATCGCGAATCGCTTCGAGCGGCTCAACTTCACGCGCATACGTCTCTTCTGCAAGAATGGTCTGGCTAACCTGCACGTACACCGTTTCATCGTGCCTACGCGCAACAAAATCAACCTCCCCGGCAAGCAACGTTCCCACGGCAACGCTGTAGCCGCGCCGCACAAGCTCCATATGAACCGCGCCTTCGAGCGCATAGCCGGTATCGCGCGCCCGAAAATCTCTAGCCAACCCCGTAAGGCCACTGTCCACCGCGTAGAACTTCCTCTGCGGAGCGAGCACCTTCTTGCCCGCAAGGCCCTCTTGCATACAGGGGTACACCAAATACGCCTTTGCCAACGCATCGAGGTATCCGTCTACCGTAGAAGGCGATACTTTCAGCCCGCTAGCAGCGAGCGCCGAAGCGACCTTCCTTGTCGAAAACAAATTGCCACCCATCATGAGCACGTAACGAGCCAACCTATCGAGGGCGACCATATCGCGAACCGCACAACGCAGGGCCACGTCTTTCAACAGCACGCTTTCGTATATCCCTCGAAGCTCACGACGCCAAAATTCCTCTCCTTCTGGAACATAGAAGAGCCCCGGCATGCCACCGTAGCGCAGATAATACGCAAATGCCTCGTCAACAGAATCAAGCGCGCCCCTGCGCGCCTTCCAGAACTCAAGGTACTCCGCAAAAGACAAGGGGTGTACGTCGAGCGTGGTGCATCTGCCAGCTAGCAGCGTAGCCAACTCCCGCGACAGCACATCTGCATTGGAGCCCGTGACATAAACATCCACACCCGGCTGCGCCCGCAGCTTGCGCACGACCTTCTCCCAGCCGTCCACCTCTTGAATTTCGTCGAGAAAAACGTACACAGGCAGATTGGAATCAGCAAGCGCGTAGAACCTCGTAAAGTCATCCAACAGCGTTTCGGCCGTGACGTCCAAACCAACAGCCAAGCTATCTAACTTTCGGCAGAACACATTACGATCTTCGACCCCACCATCTAGCAGGCTTTTTCGATATATGTCTAGAAGGGTCGATTTTCCACACCGCCGGACACCTTGAAGTACCTTGACCGAAGGGGTGCCCTTATACGACTCGAGGAGCTTTTGATACCGAGGACGCTCGATATACAGGTTGTCGAATGTCATATCTTGCTCCTGAGTGTTAAGTATGTTTACTACTTTCAGTCATTCTAACACGATTGTGAAGTATAGTTCTCATTCTGCTATTCGGCACTCTCTGCAAACACCGGCGCTTAGTGTCCGAAATATCGAAACAGCTCAGTCGAACGTGCCCACGTTGACCATGCCGGGCGCGTCCTGGCCGGCGAGGATGTCGTCGAGCGCAGGCGCTAGCGCAGGTGTCGCCCGCGATAGGCGGGGGTATCAGCATCGGAATCGGGGGAAGCCGAGGAGGCTGAAGCAGAGGAGGCGAAGGGGGCCGCAAACCTGGAGGCTCCCGCGGTCCACCCGTTTCCGCCATCGCCAG
>DBFMRS010000018.1:0-16132 GCA_048387515.1 Collinsella sp. | reverse complement strand
GCCGGGCCAACGCTGGTTGATGTAAGGCATGTTGGCGCGCTCAGCAGCGTTCTTGACGGCCTCCTGAGCCTGCTTCTTGGTGCCGACGAACAGCACGTTGCCACCCTTGGCGACGTTCTTGACGAAGGTGTAGGCCTGGTCGGCGTCGAGGATGGTCTGCTTGAGGTCGAGGATGTAGATGCCGTTGCGCTCACCGAAGATGAACGGCTTCATCTTGGGGTTCCAGCGACGGGTCTGGTGACCGAAGTGGCAGCCGGCCTCGAGCAGGGTGCGGATATTAATCTTGGTAGCCATGTTAAACCTCCTGTGGTTTGCCTCCGCGCGGGGTCATCCTCCAAAACCAACCCGGACATGTGCTACCAAAGTCCGGGCACCACGGTATGAAGTAGCCGCGCGTGCGTGATAAAAACATGTTGCCGTGAAGCAACCCGATGAATGATAGCAGGAATGCATCTTCCTGCCAACCCGCAATCAAAACCACACACCTGAGTGCGACGCGGGACGTCCCAGCCACTATTCGCCGCGGGGATGGGCTTGAGCCACGGCACGTTTGAGCCGATCGGGCGTGAGATGCGTGTAGATTTGCGTCGTGGACAGGCTCGCATGACCCAGCAGCTCTTGAACCGAGCGCAGGTCCGCACCGCCCTCGAGCAAGTCGGTCGCAAAGGTATGGCGCATCGCATGCGGGGCGATGTCGGCCGGAATGCCGGCGAGCGTCGCCAGCGTATGGAACCGCCGCCGGAGCATGGCGGCGCTCATGCGATTGCCGCGCGCCGATATAAGCAGCGGATGCGGCCCGGTAGCGAGGTCGCGGCGCCTTGCCTGAGCGAGCAACTCCGGCCTCCCCTCCTCAATATAGAGACGCGTCACCTCGAGCGCACGACGATACAGAGGGACGATACGTTCTTTGCTCCCCTTGCCCCACAGGCGCAACGTGCGTTCGGACCAAGCGATAGACTCCACATTGAGTGCTGCGAGCTCAGAGATACGAGCACCCGAGGCATAGAGCAGCTCGAGCATCGCCGCATCGCGCAGTCCCGCGGGCATCGAGGTATCAGGCGTCTTGAGCAGCGCCTCGACCTGCTGGGTCGTAAGGACGCCCGGCAGGTCGCGCGGCAGCTTGGGCGATGCGATCGCCGAGACCGCATCACCCTCGACAATCCCCTCGGCAGCCATCCACCGATAGAGCGAGCGAATGGCAGACAGATGCGCCGCAAGCGTTCGGGGAGCCACCTGCTCACGCGAAAGCTCGGCAAGATAGCGACGAATGGTGCGCACGTCAGCAGCGAAAGCATCGATATCCTCGCGCTCGCACCAAGCAGCAAAGCGCTCCAGCCTCGAGCCATAGGCTGTCACCGTGTTGGGAGAAAGTCCCTCAACACGTGCGATATAGGCGATAAACGAGTCGACGGTGTCGTACAGGTCAAAAGCTATGACCGGTCGCCTCCAAACAGATCGGGGCGAGTGGCCAGATAGGCATCAAGGGCCTCGAGGGCGCGATCCGCATAAGCCTGGTAGCGGTCGCGTTTGCTGCGGCGCTTACCATCCTCGAGTGGCGGCACCAGGCCAAAGTTGACATGCATAGGCTGATAGCCCACGGTGGCAGGATCGGTCGCATAGCCCACGAGCGCGCCCAGAGCGCCCACGCGCGGCAGCTCGACGCCCGCGGCACCGATAGCCTCGGCATAGGTGTTGAGCGCGGCGAGCAGGCCCGTCGCCACGGCCTCCATGTACCCCTCGGTGCCGGTGATCTGACCGGCCAGGCGCACACCGGTACCGGGCACGGCAAAGGTGCCATCGAGCACGTGCGGGGCGTCGACAAAGGTATTGCGGTGCATGACACCATAGCGGAAGAATTCGGCGTTCTCCAGGCCCGGCACCATATGGAAGACGCGCTTCTGCTCGCCAAAGGTCAGGTTGGTCTGGAAGCCCACCAGGTTATAGGCGGTCTTCTCCTTGTTCTCGGCACGCAGCTGAATCGCCGCCCAGGGGCGACGTCCGGTACGCGGGTCGGTGAGGCCGACGGGCTTCATGGCGCCAAAGCGAATAGCGTCCTTGCCGGTGCGCGCAACTTCCTCGGCAGGCTGACAGGCCTGGAACAGATCGCCGCCCTCAAAGTCCTTGAGCACCACGCGGTCGGCCGTGGTAAGCGCCTCGATAAAGGCCTCGTACTCGTCCTTGTTAAGCGGAGCGTTGAGATAGTCGCCGCTCCCCTGTTCCTCGTAGCGCGACTGCGAGAACAGTACGTCCATATCGAGCGTGGAGGCATCGACGATCGGCGCCGCAGCATCGAAGAACGCAAGGGCGTCGCCACCGACGAGCTTCATGACCTCTTCGCTCAGCGCCGGCGAGCACAAGGGGCCGGCGGCAATGACCACATGGCCCTCGGGAATCTGCGTGACCTCGCCGTGAATGATCTCGATATTGGGACGGGCGGCAACCTCGGCCTCGACAAGCTCGGAAAACTTGACGCGGTCGACCGCCAAGGCACCACCGGCGGGAACAGCCGCGCGATGGGCGCAATCGAGCAGGACTGAACCCATGCGCTCAAGCTCGGCCTTCAGCAAACCAGCCGCGGAATCCGGACGGGTCGACTTAAACGAATTGGAGCAGACGAGCTCTGCCAGGTGATCGGTATGGTGGGCCGGGGAGCTCACCTGGGGGCGCATCTCGCACAGCCTTACGGCGAACCCGCGGTCTGCCAGCTGGATCGCGCATTCCGAACCCGCCAGACCGCCACCGATAACCGTCACCTGATCGAACTGCATCTGCAAACACCTTTCTAATTGACACGTTTTCCATTGTGACCGAAGGGCGTCTGGGCGTGAAGGGCAAACTTGGAGGGCGCATACCTTCCATCCATCATGCGCTCGATAAGGCCCTCGAGCTCAAGCGAACCCAAGAGTTTGAGTACGCCGACAGCATCGAGCGAGACGAGCGCCGCGATGTCGTCGACCTTGAGCGGAGAGGCGATGAGCGCATGCATCACGGTCTGCTGCGTTGGATCCAGGTCGGCAATGCCGGGAGCATCGGGGCGAGAGTAGCGCAGGGTGCCGTAGATGCGCGAGATTGCCATCTCGATAGATTCCTCGTCGATGATGCAGCAGGCACCGTTCGCAATGAGGTAATTCGTGCCACGCGACTCGGGCGATAGGATCGACCCCGGCACGGCAAGAAGTTCGCGCCCCAAATCCATAGCAGCCTCGGCTGTAGAAAACGTCCCGGAAGGCATACCCGCCTCGGATACAAAGAGGGCTTGCGACAGGGCCGCGATCACGCGATTCCGGCGCGGAAAGGCAAACTTGCGCGGACCCATGCCCCACGGAGAGATCGACACGACCGCGCCACCCGTATCGAGCGTGCGAGTAATAAGCCCCGCGCTCGAACGCGGGTAGACCACGTCGGCGCCCGTCCCCAGCACCACGACGTGTTTGCCGCCGGCGTTGACCGCAGCCCAACCCGAGGCCTGGTCACAACCGACCGCGCCGCCCGAAACAACCGTCACTCCCGCCTCGACCGCCACCTTTGCCGCAAGCTCTGCCACGGCAAGACCATACGGCGAGGCCTTTCGCGCGCCGATGATGGAGAGCGCGGGCGTCGAAAGCGCCTCGGGGTTGCCGCGCACATAGAGCGTCTGAGGTACATCAGAAAGCTCCAAAACGGTCTCGGGATACAACGCGTCACCTGGATGCAGCTCGAAGGTCCCCTCGGCCATCATTGGTCCCTCCTTCCCTGGTACATCGCCGCCTCGAGCACGTGATCCTGCGTCACTTGCTCGCTCTCGGCGACGTCTGCAATCGTGCGCGCAATGCGAACCAGGCGCACGATGCCGCGCCCTGTGAGATGTGTGCGTTTGGACAGGCCGAGTACACATTTCTCGGCAGCATCATCGAGCTCAAAGGTCGAAACGACGCCGTCAATGGGCCGCGTCTCGTCATCCCCGGCCTCGGCATCCGCATCGTCCATACGGGACTCGCGCCAGGCGCGAAAGGCGCGACCGCGCACAACGTAGTCACGTAGCTCGGCCGACGACATACCCTCCGCACCCTCAATAATCACTTGGGGGTCGGGACGGGTCACATCGATCATCATGTCGATACGGTCGGCCAAAGGACCGCGCAGTTTAGACCGATAGCGCTCGACCATCGCCGCTGAGCAGCGACACGGCACCTCGCGATCGCCCAAAAAGCCGCAGGGGCAGGGATTGCTCGCAGCGAGCAACTGAAAGCGCGACGGGAAGGTAAAGGCCCCGTCGACGCGTACGATCCTCACATAGCCGCGCTCGATAGGCTGTCTGAGCGTCTGCAGCACACCCGTGGGAAACTCGGCAAGCTCGTCCAAAAAGAGCACGCCGCCATGAGCAAGGCTGATCTCACCCGGGTGCACCGGGCGCCCGCCGCCGATAAGGCCTGCGGTCGAAATACTGTGATGGGGGCTTCGAAACGGCCGATGACCTGCCAATAAGCCATCGATGTTCTCGCCCAAGACCGAATGGATGCACAGTGCCTCCTGCTGATCCTCAACGGAAAGCTCAGGCAGGATGCCGGTCATACGGCGCGCAAGCATCGTCTTGCCCGATCCCGGGGACCCGATCATAAGCAAACCGAGCTCACCCGCTGCCGCCAGTGCCATGCCGCGTTTGGCAACCTCCTGCCCCAGCACGTCGGCATAGTCGAGTTCGGGCTCAAAAGTAGCCTCCACACCCTCGGAATCCAGATAATGCTGCGCGGCATCGCCCATACCATGAGCAAGCTGAGACAAATGATCTATGAATCCGCAATCCACGCCCGCGAGTGGCACATGCTGGTCTGATCTGCCGGCGATAAAAGACAGCCCCATGTCGCGAGCCAGCAGCTGAAACGCCACCTCGCCCTTGACGGGAAGCACCGTACCGTCCAAGCCGAGCTCGCCAGCGATAAGGCAGCGATCGAGGTTGTCACGGGGAATCTGCCCATCGGCCGCCAGAACCGCGATGGCGATGGGCAGATCAAAGCCGCTACCGGTCTTGCGAATATCGCCGGGCGCCAGATTGACCGTAATGCCCGAGCGTGGGATCTCGAACCCGGCGGAGCGCATCGCGCAGCGAATACGACCGCGTGACTCCATCACCTCCATACTCGGGATGCCGAGCATCTGAATGCCCGGAACGCCGCCAGCAAGCGAAACCTCGACCGTGACGTGAATCGCCTCGACGCCGCGGATGCAGGCCGCGTGAACGGCAAACGTCTCGAACGCCATCACGACACCTGCCAATCGAACGCGTTGTACTGATGCTCGATCTCGGCGATATGCCCGCCGCGAATGGTGACACCCACGGCATCGAAGCGAATCGCCTTGAGCGGATAATGCTCCATGAGATAGCAACTTGCGATGCGGCGGTAGCGGCGTTGCTTTTGGGCGTCCACGGCCTCCTCGGGAAAGACCCGCGTGTTGCAATCCAGCGCGACGCGTCTGGTCTTGACCTCGGCCATCACTACGACATCGTCGAGCTCATCGAGCAGCACCAGATCGGCCTCGCCCTCGGTGCAACGATAACCCTGCTCCAGCAAGGTGTAGCCGCGCTCGTTAAAGTAGTCGATGGTGATCAGCTCGCCCAGCATACCCAGCTCGCGGGGACTGAGTCCCTTGATAAACTCGGGCGTCATCGCCCCGCTGTCGAGCTCGCCGTTTTCCCAACGCTCCTTGAGCTGCTGCGTCTTGCTCTTTTTGCTTGCGGCACTCATGGGGTCTCCTTTCCCGCACACTGCATTGCCCCGATGATGAGGGCACCTTTCATGCGGGTAAGTACCGGAAGCTAACCAAAAGCTGACCAAATGCCGACAAAAAACGGGCCGTACGCAGCAATGTTGTTGCATACGGCCCGCTATCAGCAGGTTTATAAAACCCCAGGGGTCCCTGTCTCCACAATTGACCTAGAAAAGGCGCTCAGTCTGCAGAAAGTTTCCGCAAAAGCTCACACGGTGCAGCGGACAAAGTCCATGTTTGTGAATGGCCTCGATATGCTCGGGGCTTGCATAGCCCTTCGACTCGGCCAGATGGTACTCGGGATACTCGGCGTCGTACTCGATCATCATCTCGTCACGCGTGACCTTGGCCATGATGGACGCCGCGGCGATGCAGGCAATTTTGGCATCGCCTTTCACCACGTCGCGCTCGTTGGGAACGGCGCCCAGGGGGTTGCCATCCATAAGGACGCAGTCGGGTTCGAGCCCCGTATCGGCCACGGCACCCGCAACGGCGGTACGGATAGCGCGGGCCATGCCCATCTCATCGATATCCTTCGGCGCGATATGGCAAAAACCGATCGCCGTCGCCACCTCGGCAATCTTCACCGAGAGCAGCTCACGGCGCGCCGGCGTGAGCTTTTTGGAATCGTTGATGCCCCAGATGCGCGGCTCCATAGGAAGGCACACGGCGCACACGGTCAAGGGACCGGCCACCGATCCGCGACCCACCTCGTCGACGCCCACGACCACGCCATCGCCGCCAAGCTCATACATAAGCTCGTACATGTCATTGACGCGCTCGCGCTCGGCAAGCTCTTTGGCATGGCGTTTGAGGGCGCGTTCACAAGCCTTGATCACCTGCTGGCGCGGGTCCTCGCGATAATGCTCCACGAGGGCGGGAATCTCCTCAAACGTAGCGCTCGCCAGCTCTCCGGCAACCTGCGATGCCGAAACCGAGCTCGTCATGTTGGCCATACCAGGCCCTCCTTGCATGCAAATCAGATAAAAAGAAGGGCCACCCGAAGGTGACCCTTGTGTCCAAACGAGTGGACAGACGCTGCGATCTTCTTAGCGCTTCTCGGGGATGCGAGCAGCCTTGCCCACCTTGTCGCGGAGGTAGTACAGCTTGGCGCGACGGACGCGGCCATGACGAACGACCTCGAGCTTGGCGATCTTGGGGCTGTGAAGCGGGAAGGTACGCTCAACACCGACACCGAAGGACATCTTGCGGACGGTGAAGGTCTCGCGGGCACCGGCGCCGGCCATGCGGATGACGTCGCCCTGGAAGACCTGAATGCGCTCGCGGTCGCCTTCCTTAATGCGGTAGTGAACCTTGACGTTGTCGGCGACGCGAACCTGAGGAATGTCCTCGCGGATCTGCTGACGCTCGATTGCGCGGATGTAATCCATGTGCAATTCCTTACTCTTCTAGAGGTGCCGTACCACCTTGGCCGGCACGTAGTTGAACAAACGTATTCAAGTATACACGCGCGGGTTTCTGCTGCAAGAACAATTTTTTACGCAGACAAAAAGACAAAACCCGCACATGATAACCGCCCGCCTCACGAATGAGACGGGCGGCATGAAGGGGGGCTACACTAGGCGTCTACACCCAAAACGTTAGGCGGAACGCTTGGCCTCGAGCTTGGCCTGGGCGGCAGCCAGACGCGCCAGGGGCACGCGGTAGGGCGAGCAGGACACATAGTCCACATCCGCCACGTTAAACAGGCCTTTGATAGACTTGGGGTCGCCGCCGTGCTCACCGCACACGCCAAAGTGCATGTCAGGATTGGTGGCGCGACCCTTCTCGACGGCCATGCGCACCAGCTCGAGTACCGCAGAGTCGATGGTCTCGAAGGGGTTATCCTTCAAGATCTTCTTGTGCATGTAAAGGGGGATGAACTTGGCCTCGGCATCGTCGCGGGAGAAGCCGAAGGTGGTCTGGGTGAGGTCGTTGGTGCCGAAGCAGAAGAAGTCTGCGTAATGGGCGATCTCGTCAGCGACCATGCAGGCACGCGGCAGCTCGAGCATCGTGCCCACGGGAATGTTGAGCTCGACGCCCTCCTCAGCGGAAACCTCAGCGATCACGCGCTCGATGACCTCGCGAGTCTGGACATGCTCGGCCGTGATGGAAACGAGCGGAACCATAATCTCGGGACGTGGATCGACGCCCTCCTGGATAAGGCGGGCAGCAGCCGTGGCGACGGCGCGAACCTGCATGAGCGGCAGATCGCTAAAGACGACGGACAGACGTACGCCACGTAGGCCCAGCATGGGGTTGGACTCAACCATGCTATCGATGCGGCGCAGGCGGGCACGCAGGGCGGCGAGCTCCTCCTCGGGAGCGCCAGCGGCTTCCTTCTTGGTGATGGCGACCTCGAGCTCGCAAGGATTATCCAGGAACTCATGAAGCGGCGGATCGAGCAGGCGGACAACCACATCACGACCGGACATGGTCTTGAACATCGCCAGGAAGTCCTCGGTCTGAACCTTAAGCAGGTCGGACAGGGCCTGCTGCTTCACGGCCTCATCGTCAGACAGGATAAAGCTCTGGATGATGTTCTTGCGATCGCCCAGGAACATGTGCTCGGTGCGGCACAGGCCAATAGCCTCGGCGCCAAACTCGAGGGCAAGCTCGGCATCCTCGGGATTGTCGGCGTTGACGCGCACATGGTTGGCATGACCACAGGTCTCGTCCAGGCGAATCTCGTCGGCCCAGGACAGGATAGTGTCCAGGTCGCCGGTAAGCTCGGCCGAAACCAGATCGACGGCGCCGTCGACGACGATGCCCTGGGTGCCGTCGATGGAGATGACATCGCCCTCGTGCAATACGCGGTCGCTGCCCTCGATGCGCACGACCTTCTCGGCGGCGTCGATGTGGAAGCGTTCAACGCCGCAGACGCCGGGCGTACCCATGCCGCGGGCGATAACGGCGGCATGGCTCGTCTTGCCACCGTGGCTGGTCAGGATGCCCTCGGCGGCGACCATGCCCTTCAGGTCATCGGGGTTGGTCTCCCAACGAACCAGAATGACCTTGTGACCCTCGTTGGCGCGCGCGACGGCGTCATCGCTCGAGAACACGACCTCGCCCACGGCGGCACCGGGGCTGGCGTTAAGACCGCTGGCCAGCGCCTCGTACTTCTTGGAGGCGTCAAACTGCGGGTGCAGAAGCTGGTCGAGCTGCGCGGGATCGATGCGGCTCACGGCCTCCTCGCGGGTGATCAGGCCCTCCTCGACCATTTCGATGGCGATGCGCAGGGCGGCGGTGGCAGTGCGCTTGCCCACGCGAGTCTGGAGCATCCAGAGCTTACCCTGCTCGATGGTGAACTCGATGTCGCACATGTCGCGATAGTGATCCTCGAGCGTCAGGAACACGCGCTCGAGCTCCTCACCTGCGGACTCGAGGCCCGGGGTGGTCTTGAGGTCGGCGATGGGCTCGGTATTGCGGATGCCGGCGACAACGTCCTCGCCCTGGGCGTTGACCAGAAAGTCGCCGTAGAACTCCTTAGTGCCGTCGGCCGGGTTGCGCGTAAAGGCGACGCCGGTCGCGGAGGTCTCACCCTTGTTGCCAAAAGCCATAGCCTGGACGTTGACGGCAGTACCGAGCTCGTCGGAGATGCCGTGCTGTTTGCGGTAAATGCAGGCGCGCTCGTTCATCCAGCTGCCAAAGACGGCCTGGATGGCAAGACGCAGCTGAAGCTCAGGATCGTGCGGGAAGACGGGCTTGCCGTCGGCGACCTCGAGCTCGGGATACAGGGCGACCTCGACGTTCTCGGAGAAGATGCCCTTGAAGGTCTCGACGAGCTCCTGCAGATCCTCGGCCGAAAGCTCAGAATCGACGCGGACGCCGGCGACCAGGCGGGCCTGGGTCAGGGCGTTCTCGAACAGGTCGGCGTCAACGCCCATGACGACGTTAGAGAACATTTGGATAAAGCGACGGTAGCTGTCCCAGGCAAAACGCGGATTTTGCGTCTGGGCGATGAGACCCTGAACGGAGTCGTCGTTGAGGCCTAAGTTGAGAACCGTATCCATCATGCCGGGCATGGAGAACGGAGCGCCCGAGCGAACCGACACGAGCAGCGGATCGGAAGCGTCGCCGAGCTTCTTGCCGCAACGGGCCTCGAGGTCTGCCTCGGCGGCAACAATCTCATCGAGTGCGCCTTCGGGCCAGACGTTACCGGCACCGGAGTACTCGACACAGGTCTGGCAGGTAATAGTAAAGCCACCAGGAACCGGCAGGCCGATGCGGCTCATCTCGGCAAGGTTTGCGCCCTTGCCGCCAAGCACGAAGTTCATGGACTTGTCGCCCTCGGTGACACAGGTGCCCTGGGCGTCGGTTCCAAAACGGTAAACCCTCTTGCAATCGCTCACGATACTTCCCCTTCCATGCGCTCTCGCGCACGACCGTGGTAACGAATCGACCCGCCGGATGCGAGCCGTGAGGGTACTATACGGCGGGCATTGAGCGGGCTTGCGTAGAGGGCGCGGGGTTTGGTAAACGTGGTAAATGTGGCGGTAAACGGTAGGTAAAGGTGGTTACCTTATGAAGATACCAATGCAAGAGGCTCGCAGGTCAAATGCCAGTTTCTTGCTAAATCGCTTTACCATTCTCGTGCATTATTTTTAGTTAGTTATTTTAGACGGGGCATTTTAGCTACCCCAATAAACTAGCTCTGTTGGGCTCGACGGGCGGCGCGGCGGGCGCGGGCTTCTTGGATTTCCTCCAAGTGGCTAATGATCTCGGAGGCGCTCTCCTCGATGGCTTTGCCGTCGGTACGCACCACAAAGCAGCCTAGGCGCTTCATGAGGGCACGGGCTTCCTCAAGCTCGCTGCGCACGCTCTCGGGCTCGGCATAGGAGCCGGCAACGGCACGAGCGTAGTCATCGCCCAAGCGGCTATCGCGAATTTCGGAAATCACATCGACGGTCGAAATCAGGCCGAACAGGCGCATCGGGTCGACCTCGTAAATTGACTTGGGCGGCTCCATGCCATGGGCCAAAGGAACATTGGCAACCTTGTAACCCTGATAGGCCAAATACATCGACAGCGGCGTCTTGGACGTGCGCGATACGCCCAGCAGCACGATATCGGCACCCGACAGATCGTCGCAGCCGCGCCCGTCATCGTGCTCAACGAAATACTCCATGGCCTCGATACGATGGAAATAGCGGTGATCGGTCCTGTGAATCACGCCCGCAACGCCCTTGGGCGGCACACCGATGAGCGACGACAGCACGGCGAGCGTCGGGCCGATCAGGTCGACCGAGCGAATATGCAGCATGCCCAGGTAATCGAGCACACGAGCACGTAGCGCCGGATCGACAATGGTATGGAACACGGCGATATCGCGATGGTCGGCATCGACGCGCGGCCCCACAAATGACTTGACCTGCTCCACAGAAGTCACCTTAGGCAGGCGCAAAACACAAAAAGCCCCTTCATCAAATTGCCCGGACGCCGCAAGCACCACCTCACAAGCGGTATCACCGAGCGAGTCGGAGATAACGATAACGGTGGGACGAGCGGTGACCGGGCAATCCATGCGGGGCTCCTTTTGCGCTTACGCGCAGGCTGGCTTACTTTTTGCGGGCAAGCTCACCGATGTTGGCAATGCCGGAGAAAACGGCCTCGAAGCGGTTGAGCAGCTTAAGGCGATTATCGCGGAGCTGCTCGTCCTTGTCCATGACCATAACCTCATCGAAGAAGCGGTCGATGGGGGCGCGCAGGGCGGCAAGGGCCGCAAATGCGGCCGGGTAATCCTCGGCAGCAAGGGCGGCGTCGACAGCGGTCTGAGCAGCCTCGGAGGCATCGGCAAGCGCGAGCTCGACCTCGCCCATCAGGGCGCGGTCGTACTCCGCGCCCAGCTCGGGCTTGGAGATATGCGCGGCACGGGCATAGGCCGTCGCCAGGTTGTCAAAGGTCTCGGCGTCGTTCTTGCGAGCCTCGTCGAGGGCGGCGCAGCGGGCGAAGAAGACGGACGGGGCGATGATGTGCACCGCGGAGACGGCAGCAACGGTATCGGCCGGGATCTTCTCGTCGCGGGCCATGCTCACCAGGCGGCCATGGAAGAAGTCGCGAACCTGCTGGGCGACTTCGGCGGCGTCAAACTCAATGCCCTGCTCACTATAGAGCTCGAGCGCAAAGTCGATAAGCGACGTGGGGTCGATCGGCAGGCGGTCGCGCAGGATGTTGATGATGCCGATAGCGGCACGACGCAGCGCATAGGGGTCGGAGGAGCCGGTCGGGGGCTCGCCGATGGCAAAGATACCGGCAATGGTATCGAGCTTGTCGGCACAGGCCACGATGCAGCCAGCGGTGCCCTCGGGCAGCTCGTCACCGGCAAAGCGGGGACGATAGTGATCGCGAATGGCGTGGGCGACCTCGTCGTTCTCCCCCATCGCGGTCGCGTAATAACCGCCCATCACGCCCTGCTGGCTCGTGAACTCGACGACGGCGTTGGACACCAGGTCGGCCTTGCACAGGTGTGCGGCACGGCCGGCGTCACCTGCCAGATTAGCACCCAGGTGTGCCTCACGGGCAATAGCGAGTGCGAGCTGCTCGATGCGCTCGGACTTGGCGAGCACGCTACCGAGCTTCTCCTGGAAGGCCACCTTGGCCAGACGCTCACGGAACTCGTCGAGGGAGATCTTCAGGTCCTCCTCGTAGAAGAACTTGGCGTCGTCCAGACGGGCGCGCACGACGCGCTCGTTGCCGTCGATCACGCGCTCGGCGTTCTCGGGCTTGCTGTTGGAGACGACAACGAACTCACGCGTGAGCTTACCCTCGCCGTCATAGATCGGGAAGTAGCGCTGGTTGGTGAGCATGGACTCGCAGATGATCTCGTGCGGGACCTTGAGGAACTCCTCGTCGAAGGTACCGACGAGCACCGTCGGCCACTCGCAGAGGTTAATGACCTCCTCAAAGACCTTCTTGGGCGTGTCGACATGGCAACCGGGGCGAGCGGCCTCGACCTCGGCGATACCGGCAAGGATGGCCTCGCGACGACGCTCGGCAGAGAGCACGCCGGCGTCCTCGAGCACCTGCTCGTAGACGGCGGGGCTGGCGACCACATGGTCACCGGGGCCAAGCACGCGATGACCGCGCGTGGTGTTGCCGCTCGTCACGTCGGCAAACGATACGGGCACAACATCCTCGCCCAAAAGGCAGCAGATCCAGCGAACCGGACGAACAAAGGTCGCATGCTCGTGACCCCAGCGCTGACTACGGTAGTTGGGCCACTGCAGGCCGGCGATGGTCTTCTCGCACAGAGCGGTCAGAATCGGCGTAGCCGGTGCGGAGGGAATGTTCTTCTCAGCAAAGACATACTCGCGACCGTCGGTGTCCTCGCGACGGACCAGGTCCTCTGCAGCCACACCGCACTTGCGGGCAAAGCCCTGGGCGGCCTTGGTGGCGTTACCGTCAGCGTCGAAGGCAATGTTGGCCGCGGGGCCACGCTTGACCTCGTGAACCTCATCGGTCGCGGTGGCGACGTCGGCCACGAGTGCAGCCAGACGGCGCGGACTCGAGATCACGCGGACCTCGCCGTGGGCCAGACCGGCCTCGTCGAGACCCTTGGCGATCATGGTGCCAAGCTGCTTGACGGCATTGTTCAGCGGTGCGGAGGGCATTTCCTCCGTACCGATCTCAAACAGGAAATCCTTAGCGTCTGCCATGGCTTACGCCACCTCGCCTTCCTGATCGGCATTCTCGTTGACTCCGGCGACCTCGGCCATGTAGGCCTCGCAGCACGCCTTGGCGACGGCGCGGACGCGCAGGATGTAGTTGGCACGCTCGACTGCGGACAGGGCGCCGCGGGCATCGAGCAGGTTGAAGGCGTGGCTGCACTTCATGACACAGTCGTACGCCGGCAGCGGCAGCTTGCGCTCCAGGCAGGAGTGGCACTCGGCCTCGTAGTCGTCAAACTTCTGACGCATCATCTCGACGTTGGCGACCTCAAAGTTATAGGCACTGAACTCGCGCTCGTTCTCGAGGAACACGTCGCCATAGGTCATGGGCGTTCCGTCGGGCAGATAGCTCCACACCAGGTCGTAAACGGAGTTGACGCCCTGAGCGTACATGGCGATACGCTCCAGGCCATAGGTGATCTCGACGGGCACGGGGTCGACCTCGATGCCGCCCACCTGCTGGAAGTACGTAAACTGCGTGACCTCCATGCCGTTGAGCCAGACCTCCCAGCCAAGGCCCCAGGCGCCGAGCGTCGGGCTCTCCCAGTCGTCCTCGACAAAGCGGACATCATGGTCGTTGGGGTCCAGGCCAATGGCGGCAAGAGACCCCAGGTAGAGCTCCTGGGCGTTGACCGGCGACGGCTTGATGAGCACCTGGAACTGATAGTAGTGCTGCATGCGGTTGGGGTTCTCGCCGTAGCGGCCGTCGGCGGGACGGCGGCAAGGCTGCGCATAGCAGGTGCGCCACTCGGCGGGACCGAGCGAGCGCAGCGTGGTCGCGGTATGGAAGGTACCTGCACCGACCTCGGAGTCATAGGGCTGCATAATGACGCAGCCCTGCTCGCCCCAGTACTGCTGGAGGCGCAGGATGATGTCTTGGAAGGAAAGCGATGAAGCGTTCATGCCTCTAATATCCCCTCGTCGAAACGATTACACGGTTAGGTACTGTACTATAGCGGTTTTTAGTCGATAGCGCCGATGCGGTTGAGCGGCCAGTAGCGCACAAGCGCCACAGCGATCAAATCAGAGCGATCGACGGGACCAAAGTAGCGTGAGTCGGCAGAGTTTTCGCGGTTGTCGCCCATCACCCACACGCACCCGTCGGGAACGGTGTAGGGATAGCTTACCTGAGCGCCGGGCGCTTGGACCGAAAGTGGCCAGCTCATGCCCGTCGTATAGTCCTCATCGAGCGCCTGGCCGTCAACGACCACCTTGCCATCCTGCAGGTCGACCGTCTGGCCGGCCGTGGCAATAACGCGCTTGACAAGAACATCATGCTCGGAGGTGCCATCGGGGTTGTGAAACACCACGATATCGCCCTGCTTGACGGGCTGACCGAGCTCGAGGCTCACCTTTTGCGCCAGGATCTGGTCGCCAATCTCGATTGTGTCCTCCATAGAGCCGGTGGGCACCACAAAGGGCTCGACCACAAAGGTGCGGATCAGGAAGGTGGCCACAAGCGCGATCGCGATGACCGCGATCCACTCAAAAGCGCCCCTCAACGCGGAATGTTGCGTAGGAACCATACTCACTCCTCGCTCTGCGAATACGAAGCGTCAAGGATCTCCTGCGCGTAAGCGCGCTCCTCGGGCGTGAGCCGCGCCGTCTCGATCAGGTCGGGACGCCAGCGACAGGTGCGCTCGATGGCATTCTTGCGGCGCCAGGCATCGACCTTGGCGTGATCGCCGCTCACAAGCACCGGCGGCACGCCCTCGCCGTTGAACTCGGCGGGGCGGGTGTACTGCGCGTACTCGAGCAGGCCTCCGTCCTCGGCGGTCGAGAAGGACTCGTCCACATTGCTCATCTCATCTCCCAGAGCGCCGGGGATGAGGCGAACAACAGCATCGGCCACGACCATGGCGGGGAGCTCGCCGCCCGTGAGCACATAGTCGCCGATCGACAGACGCTCGTCGGCATACGCATATGCCCGCTCGTCGACACCCTCGTAACGGCTGCAAACAAACAGCAGGCGGTCGCTTTTGAGCAGGCGCTCGGCCACATGCTGCGTAAAGGGCTCGCCACAGGGGGTAAAGAACACCACAGTGGGCTTGGGACCCTCTGCGCTAATGGCCTCGATGGCCTCGGCGATAGGCTCGACCTTCATGAGCATGCCCTGCCCGCCGCCGTACGGCTCGTCATCGACGGTACGATGGCGGTCGTGCGTCCAGTCGCGCAGGTTATACGCCTTAAAATCAAAAAGGCCGGCCTTGCGGGCGCGGCCCAAGATCGATGTGGACATGACGGGCTCAAACATCTCGGGAAAGACCGAAAGGGTCTCGATCAGCATGTTGTCCTCCCTACTTGTCCATATCGATCAGGCCGTCCATAACGTGGACGGAAATTGTTCCTGTGTCGGGAAGATCGAGCACGACCTGCTCGATCACGGGAATCAGTACCTCGCCGTACCGATCACCCTCGACAACCCAAACATCGTTGGCGGGCGTCGACATGATCTCGACGATCGTACCGAGCGAACCGAAGCGCTCGTCGACCACCTCGCGACCCATCAGGTCGGTATAGGCAGCGTCGAGCGAATCGAGCTCAAAGTCGTCACGATTTGCCAGCACGTAGCATCCGGTGATGCCCTCGGCGGCCGTTAAGTCGTCAATGCCCTCAAACGAGACCAGATCGCCATCGCCCGTATCGGTGACGGACACGACCGTGCAAAAGCGGTCGCGCTTGAGCGCCGGCGGCGTCAGGGCGACGCGCATACCCGGCTC
>DBFMRS010000017.1:0-4403 GCA_048387515.1 Collinsella sp. | reverse complement strand
CCATCCTGGCGGGAGAGATCGGCAGCGGAACCGTGTACGACGCCCTGCACAAGCGCATCGCCGCCGCGAACTTCGCGGGCCTGCGCGTGGGCGACTACCTGGACGTGCCCCTCGTGAGCGCATCCGCCGTCGCCGCCCAGCAGTCCGTGCGCTTCCTTTTGGCCCACATCGACCCGTACCTGTACTGCGGCGACAACAGCAAGGGGCACCACATCGCGTTCGTTGCGTCCGCGCCCGTGTCCGTGGCCAAGACCGCGACCGGCGTGGCCAACGACAGCTATTTGACGTGGAACACCACCAACACCAACCAAGGGACGGCAGAGACCAAGAACCCCTACCTGGGAAGCAACCTCAAGGCGTGGGAGACGGCCTTCGAGGCGTGCCTGCCCGAGGGCCTGACCAAGTACCTGCTCACCCAGCGCGTCCTGCTGGAGGAGCGGTACAGCGCCAGCGGCGCGATCAACGACTCCAACAGCTGGAGCTGGCAGGACATCGGCAAGGTGTGGTCGCTATCGGAGATGGAGGTCTACGGCTGCCCCGTGTGGGGCACGCCCGGTTACTCCGTCGGCTTCGACTGCCAGTTCGACCTGTTCCATGACACGGCGCACCGAGTCAACGGATATCGGTACGCTTGGTGGCTGCGTTCCGTTGCGTCAGGCTCCGCGTCCAGCGTGTGCTGTGTCGGCGCCCACGGCCATGCCGACTACGCCTCGGCGACGCCCACCTGGGTTCGCCCCCGCCCCGGCTTCCTCTTCGGCTAACCAGCCGAGTGCTCTATACTCTGCTTCTAGGCGACCGCCTTGCGCGGTCGCCTTCTGCCCGCGAAGCGGGCCGTTTTTTTCGCCAGTTTCCCCAGGAGGTGCACGTGAGCAGCGTCTACCAGCGCAACCGCGAGGTGTCCGAGTACAAGTTCTTCACTCAAGCGATCGCCATCCGCGTGGAGGTCAACAAGCTGATGGCGTCGTCCTCTGTGATCCCGAAGGCTTATCGGTTACTGAACGCGGTGCCGACCGTGGAGACGGCGCGAAGCATCGTGCACAACGTCAACAGGGCCGACTGCTTCTATCCCAACAGCTCGTTCAACGCGCTGGAGAGGAAACGCTACCTGACGCTGGCCATAGCGGACTGCGAGCAGCTGATGCTCGACATGCAATGCCTCATGGATATCGGACTGCCGGTGAACGCCAACCGCTTCGAGGCGCTGGCGGGCATGGTCGAGGAGGAGATCAAGCTGCTGAAGGGCGCGCGCAAGAACGTGCGCATCACCGGCAAGAAGTCGACGGAGGAGCGCATAGCCGAGGCCGAGGCCGAGCTAGAGCGCCTACGTTCGCTATAATGGGCGGCGGTCCCGTCTTGCATATCGGTACAATTGGTGGCTGCGTTCCGTTGCGTCAGGCTCCGCGTCCAGCGTGTGCTATGTCGACAACAACGGCAATGCCAACTACAACTCGGCGACGAACACCTGGGTTCGCCCCCGCCCCGGATTCCCTTACTGCCAGACCGAGTAGGCCAGCGGGCCGAAAGCAGAGCGCGGAGAGGAAGGAAGGCGCGACCATCGGGCGCGAGCCCGTAAATACGCACCCCGCGAGGGTGGCCGGACGCTGCTTGCATGGCGCGGCGCTCCGTGGCTTCGCCGCGTTTCATGGCCATACCTCAAGCGGCTGCCAGAGCCACATTGAAAGCCGTGCGGGGTGCCTTCTATGAACTCAGAGCAAAGAAGGGCCGCACGCCGCAAGCGCCGCGAGGAGAAGCGGGCCAAGGCCAAGGCCGAGCGCGTCAAGGCGTGCACGCTCGAAACTGTGGCGGACCTCAACTACCTGTGTGCCGCCTCGAAGCAGGCGGCGCGCGGCGTGATGTGGAAGTCATCGACGCAGCGGTACATGAAGGACTACCTCCGAAACGCCGCGAAGTCCAGCCGCGACCTGCTGGAGGGCCGCGACATATGCCGGGGCTTCATCCGCTTCGACCTATGGGAGCGCGGCAAGCTGAGGCATATCAGCGCCGTGCACTTCCCCGAGCGCGTGGTGCAGAAGTCGCTGTCGCAGAACGCGCTCGTGCCAGCGATAGTGCCAACCCTCATAGCCGCCAACTCCGCGAACATCAAGGGGCGCGGCACCGACTACGCCCTGAGGCTGCTCAAGCACCACCTCGCCGACCATTGGAGAAGGAGCGGCGCCGAGGGCTACATACTGCTCGGCGACTTCTCCGACTACTTCGCGAGCATAGCGCACGCCCCCGTCAAGGATCAGGTGGCCGCCGCGCTGCTCGACGCTCGCGTTATCGCCCTGGAGCACCGCCTGCTGGACGCCCAGGGCGATGTAGGCCTGGGACTCGGAAGCGAGCCGAACCAGATATGCGCGGTCGCGCACCCCAACAGAATCGACCACTACGTGGTCGAGATGCTGCGCCCCGAATCGTACGGCCGATACATGGACGACTTCTACCTGGTTCACGAGAGCAAGGACTATCTGCAGGTGTGCCTGCTGTTGATAGAGCGCAAGTGCGCCGAGCTGGGCATCGAGCTGAACCCGCGCAAGACCCGGGTCGTTAAGCTGTCGCGCGGCTTCACGTGGCTGAAGAAGCGCATCTTCTACGCCGAGACGGGCCGCATAGTCATGAAGCCGTGCCGCGACTCCATCACGCGCGAGCGCCGCAAGCTGAAGAAGATGGCGCGTATGGTCGCCGAGGGAGCCATGACGCCCGAGCAGGCGGAGCAGAGCTACCAGAGCTGGCGCGGCGGGCTGAAACGGCTGGACGCGCACCGCACCGTGCGGACCATGGACGCCCTGTACCGCAGCCTGTTCGAAAACCTCGCGGGGGGGGGGTTGCTCAATGCAATCCAGGCCTGGAGGCGACACGGATGGGAACATGCCCCTACCCTAGCAACGGAAGGAGCGACCCATGACGGAACAGGAAATCGCCGGGGAGATCAACGGCTACAAACAGCAGCTTAACCAGAGCGACTACAAGGTCATGAAGGCGGTGGAGCGCATCTTCTCCGCATCGTCCATCACCGACCTGCTCTCGGCCATCTCGGCGGCTGCCAAGGAAATCGCCGAAATCATCGCGCAGCGCCAGGAATGGCGCGCCAAGATCAACGAGCTGGAGGCCGTGGAGCCGGACCAGCCGGAAGCGCCGCAGGCGTAGCGGGCGCCCCTTCGGGGGCGCTTTTCTTTTACCCGGCGACACCTTGCGGACAATCGCCTCGGCGATTCGAGGAGGTGAGAAAACGAATGATAACCGACGTGCTGGAAATCTTCGCGCCGTACGGCCCCGGGTTGCTTTTCGGCGCGCTGCTCGTGCTGGTGGCCCTTTACTTCGGAAAGCAGTTCTTGGAGGAGTTCAAGGCCCAGAACGAGCGCAAGGCGAACATCGACATGAAGCGCGAGGAGCGCAAGCAGGACGAGGTGAACGAGCGCGCCCAGCGCGACCGCGAGCGCAGCCAGATGGAGGGCCGCATCGCCGCGCAGATGGAGCGCAGCAACACGCTCATAGAGGGCATGAAGACGCTCATGGAGTCCGTGGCGACCTCCAACGAGGTGCTGCACGCCGACCTGGTCAACAGCCAGGCGCGCAGCCAGGGCATGGCGGCGCAGGTCGAGCACATCAGGGACCGGGTGGACCTGCTCTACGACAAGGAGCACAACAGCTAGAGAAAGGAAGAGAAATGACAATCATGCAAGCATTGGCGGCCGTCGTGCTGTCCATCGCCGTCCCCTGGGCGGTGCAACTGATCAAGACCGAGGCCATGACCGGCAAGGCCGCGCGCGTCCTGGCGCTGGCGTGCTCGCTCCTGGCGGGCATCGTGACCGGCTTCGTGGGCGACGTGCCCGCAGACCCCGGCGCGTGGGTCACGTGCGCGTTCGCCGTCGTCGGCGGCGTGCAGGCCGCCTACACGCTTTTCAAGTCCGTCGGCTTCACCAGCAAGTGGCTTGACGCCCTGCTGGGCGTGACCGTGGGCGGACAGGAGTAGCCATGGGCAGCGTGAACAAGATGGTTTCGTTCGTGAAGGAATGGTGTGCGGACGACTCCCACGGCTATTCGCAGAACAGCCGCTGGGGGCCTGACTGCGACTGTTCCAGCCTCATGTACATGGCGGCGGCGAACGCGGGCTACGGCGTGCCTACCAGCGGCACCCGCTACACGGGCACCATGGTGCGCGATTTCACGGCGGCTGGATTCCAGGCCGTGCCGTTCGACGGCAACCTGTACGACTGCGAGCCTGGATGCATCGCCCTCAACACGACCCATCACGTGGAGATGTTCACCGGCTGGGGCCAGCTCGGCGGCGCCCACATCGACGAGCACGGCGGCGTGCAGGGCTGCTGCCAGGGAGACCAGACCGGCAACGAGGTGTCCGTAGGCCCGGCGTACACGCCAAGCTACGGGTGGGATTACATCCT
>DBFMRS010000016.1:0-28096 GCA_048387515.1 Collinsella sp. | reverse complement strand
CATGGAAGGCGCCATCAAGTGGGCCGAGACCTTCCGCGACACCTTCGACCCCGGCGACTTCTACATCGAGATCCAGGAACACGGCATCACCACCGACAACGGTCTGACCGACGAGCAGATGGACCGCACGCTCATCGACATCGCCAAACAGGTGGGCGTCAAGGTCATCGCGACCAACGACTTCCACTACCTGCGCCGCGAGGACGCGCCCGTGCAGGACGTCATCATGTGCATCGGCATGAACGCCAAAGTCGACGACCCCAACCGCATGCGCATGACCGGCTCGGAGTTTTACATGAAGACCGAGGAGGAGATGCGGGCGATGTTCCCGTATTGCCCCGAGGCCTGCGACAACACGCTCGAGATTGCCGACAAGTGCTACGTGGAGCTCGACTGGGACTCCATCATCCTGCCGCGCTTCCCGTTGCTCGATCCCGGCGAGACGCACGAGAGCCAGTTCCGCCGCGAGTGCGAGAAGGGCCTGCGCCAGCACTACGGTGACGACTGGGCCACGCGCGAGATCGGCGGAGTCAACATCAAAGAGCGCTTTGAGTACGAATACAAGGTCATCTGCGACAAGGGCTTTGCCGCCTACTTCTTGATCGTTGCCGAGTACGTGCAATGGGCCAAGGACAACGGCATCGGCGTCGGCCCCGGCCGTGGTTCTGCCGCCGGCGCTATCGTCGCCTACGCCATGAACATCACCGCGTTCGACCCGCTCGAGAACGGTCTGATGTTTGAGAGGTTCCTCTCCCCGCAGCGTACCGAGATGCCCGATATCGATATGGACTTCGACGATGAGCGGCGCCTCGAGGTCGTGGAGCACGTTCGCCAGCTCTACGGCCCCGAGAAGGTCACCCACGTCATCACCTACTCGACCATCAAGGCCAAGCAGGCCATCAACGACGCCGCGCGCGTCCTGGACTACCCGGTCTACATGGGCCAGCGCCTGTCCAAGATGGTCTCGAGCGACCCCAAGGTCAAGCTCAAGCAGGTGCTCGAAAAGCAACCCGGCAAAGAGGATCTGTTTAACCCCGATTTTGCCGAGGCATATAAAAAGGACGACGACGCCCGCCGCATCATCGACACGGCGCTCTCGATCGAGGGCCTCACCCGTGGCGAGGGCGTGCACGCGTGCGCCGTTCTGATCTGCCGTGACCCCGTCAACGAGCACGTGCCCACCAAGCTCGATACCAAGGGCGGCGTCGAGATTACCCAGTACGAGGGTCATACCGTTGCCGACATGGGCCTGCTCAAGATGGACTTCCTGGGCCTGCGCACGCTGACGGTTATCTCCAAGGCCAAGGCCAACATCAAAAAGAACTTCGGTATCGACATCAAAGAGGAAGAGATCCCCTTTGACGATCCCGAGATCTTTAAGCTCATGGGCTCCGGCCACACCGCCGGCGTCTTCCAGGTCGAGTCCGCCGGCATGACGGCCACGATCAAGAACATGAAGCCCACCGAGTACAAGCACGTCGTGGCATTGATCGCTCTGTACCGCCCGGGCCCGCTGGGCGCCGGCATGGTCTCGTCCTACATCAACCGTATGAACGGCAAGGAGCCGGCCGTCTCCTACGACGACCGCCTGGACGACATCCTGGGCGAAACCTACGGCACCATGGTCTACCAGGAGCAGGTTATGCTCATCTCCGTCGAGATGTGCGGCTTCTCCAAGGGCGAATCGGACTCGCGTATCCGTAAGCCCGTGGCTAAGAAAAAGATTAAGCTGCTCACGTCGACGGTGCTGCACTGGGAGGATGGCTCGGACGAGACCACCTACGACCACTGGATGAACGGCGCTATCAAGAACAACTACACGCGCGAGGTCGCCCAGAAGATTTGGGACGATGTTCTCGAGTTCGCGTCCTACGCCTTTAACAAGTCGCACTCCGCCGGCTACGCCATCCTGGTCATGCAGACGGCGTGGCTCAAGGCGCATTATCCGCACGAGTACATGGCGGCCGTTCTGACGTCCTATACGGGCAAGACCGACAAGATCGTGCACTACGTCTCGGCGTGCCGCCACGACGGCATCCCCGTGCTTTCGCCAGATGTCAACGAGTCCGGCACCGAGTTCACGGCTACCAAGGAGGGCGTGCGCTTTGGTCTGGCCGGCATCCGCGGCGTGGGCACCGGCGTGGCGCAGGCGATTATCGCCGAGCGCGAGGCGGGCGGTCCGTTTAAGACGCTGCACGACTTTGTTGAGCGCGTGGACTCCAGCCAGGCAAACCGCCGCGTGATCGAATCGCTCATCAAGGCAGGCGCCTTCGACTCCACGGGGTATCCGCGTCGTCAGATGATGCACTTTGTGGACAAGAACAACCCCGAGAACATCATCGATGCCGCAGTAAAGCGCCAGAAGGATCGCGCGAGCGGCCAGACGTCGTTCTTCGATATGTTCGGCGACGTTGAGGGCTCGGGCTTTGAGGTGAGCGTGCCCGATCCGGATGGCCAGGAATGGGACCGCCACCTTAAGCTGAGCCAGGAGAAAGAGGTTCTGGGCATCTATGTCTCGGACCACCCGCTGCGTCCGTTTGAGTATGCACTAGCCAAGGCGCGCGATTTTTCGTTCTCGCAGATCGACACCGGCTACGAGGTGCAAAACCCCACGGGCGGCACCATCAACCAGGAGATTCCCGAGGGCAAGGCGCTGTGGTGGGCCGGCATGGTCTCGAGCGTGTCCAAGCGCGTGACCAAAAACGGCGACCCCATGGGCATCGTGCAGCTCGAGGACATGGAAGGCGAGGCCACGGTCGTGGTGTTCCCCAAGACCTACAAGGAGGCCGAGGGGTATCTGTACGGCGAGGTCGATCCCGAGACCGGCGCGCAGCTGTCCGACGCGTTTGTGCGCATTAAGGGCAAGCTCGAGCGCTCGGACCGCGGCGACCAGATCATCGCGCAGGAGATTGTGCCGCTGGAGCTTAGCGAGGAGAAAAACAAGCCCAAGGTCTTTGAGGTCATGGTGCCCAACAGCCGATTTAGCCAGGGCAATATGGCGCGCCTGGCCACGGTGCTCACCACCAACCCGGGCGGCGACCGCGTGGAGATCTTTATTGAGCAAGTCGACGGGCGTGTGCTGCGTGCCGAGGTGCCGGCCAAGGTCAATGCACGCTCGATTCCGCTGCTGGCAGAGGCAAAGGCGATTGTGGGTAACCAGGGCCGCGTGACGGTTATCTAGGATGCCTTTGCCGGGGTAGCTAATTTGGGACGGGGCTATTTTAGCTACCCCGGGTGAGATTGGAGGAAGTGATGGCGCAGGGGACGTTTGTGCAGGCGCTTCGCAAAGAGGCGGCGTTGAGCGGCACCTTTATGAAGGGGCGTTCGCTCATGCTCAACGGCGCCGTGCTGTCGATCGAGGACAGCGGCTCGCGCTTCTCCAAAAACGTGACGGTTGAGGGCTCGGTGCGCGGTTCGCGCGGCGACCTGTACAAGACGCACCTCGCGCTCGACATGGACGAGCACGAGGTGATCGACTACGACTGCGATTGCCCCGCCGCCTATCGTTACCCCGGTATGTGCAAGCACGCTATTGCCACGGCTCTGGCGTATTTGGATGCCAGCGGCGCCGAGCCCGTCGAAGGTTTGCGCACGCCGGTCCGCACGTTTACGGCGCAGCCGAAACAGCCTGTGCGCACCGCGCCCAAAGCGCCGGCCGTCAATCCCAACTTTCCCTTTCCGGCGCCCGTCCCCACGAGCCCGAGCCTTATGGCGGCGCTCTCCGATCTTTCGGACGCGCGCATGGATGAGCTGGCGAGCATGCGCCGCAAGCTTGCCGGTGCCGTTGATCCCGACGCCCCCAAAGCGGCGTTGGAGCCCTCGTTGGTGCCGTACTACAATCCGCTGTTCGCCGACCGCTTTAGCTGGGCGCTCGAGTTCCGCATTCGCTGCGGTTCGGTGTCCTACGTGGTCAAGGATATCGACGGCATGGCCGATGCCTACGTGCGCGGCGGCACGTTCTCCTATGGCAAGAAACTCACGTTTGTCCATACGCCCGAAGCCTTCGAAGACGTGTCGACAAAGCTGCTCAACCTTGTCGTGACGACAGTCGCCTATCTCGATGACATCACAAGCTCGCGTTCGGCGTCGTACGACTTTGCCCGCAGCGGTTTTGTCGCCGAGCGTCAGTTGCCGCTGTCCGAGCATAGCATCGTATATGTGCTGGACCTGTTGCGCGGCCAGAGCATCTCTTTTGAGCCCGCCTGGTCGCGGGGGACGACGACGCATCGCACCTATGACGTGGCGGTTGAGATGCCTCCGGAAGGGGAGGACGAGGCGCTGTCTAAGCGCCCACCGCTCCTTGCCGCCAAAATCGCGCCGGCGGCTGGTGGCAGCTACGATCTACGCCTGCCGGCCGATGCATACTGCTTTGCTTCGGGCGACGTTGCCTATCTGGTCGACACCCGCCGTGCGCGCCGCGCCGATGTGGCGTTTGCCCAGCATGCGGCGCCGTTTCTATCGCGCTTACTGCCCTGTCGCACGCCGATCCATATCGCTGTCGACCAGGTGGGGGAGTTCTGTCGTATGGCGCTGCCCATTTTGCGCGACTACACCGACCTTACCGCGCCCGCCGCGCTCGATACCGTGGCGCCCGAGCCGAGCTTTGCTATGGCGATCGGCGTCGACGATGGGCTTGTGACCTGCAAAATTACGGTTACCTACGGCGACTGGTCGGCAGATCTCTTTAGCCTGGGCGCTCCGGGCAGTCTCTTCGAAGAGCAACGCCCCGGCGTGCCGCCCCGCGACGAGGTGGCAGAGTTTCGCGTTATGGACACGGCGGCCCTATATTTCGACTTTTACGAGGGCGGTCTGGCGTTTGAGGAGCGCGATGACGAGAGCTTGTTCTGCCTGCTGACCGAGGGCCTATCCGCCCTGTCCGAGCTTGGTGAGGTCATGCTCAGCGACCGTCTGCGCCAGATTTCGGTCCGCCCCGCGCCCAAGCTTTCGGTGCGTGCGACCGTCAAGAGTAACCTGCTCGACGTCGAACTGAGCGCGAGCGGGCTTTCGGCGGCAGACCTTGCCATCTATCTGGACTCCTACAAGCGCCATCAAACGTTTGCGCGCCTTACGTCCGGCGACATCATTCGCCTGGACGAGGGCGCTCGAGCCGCGTTTGGCCTCGCCGAGGACCTGGGCGTCGATGCCGTCGACCTGCTCGACGGCGTGTCGCTTCCCGCATCGAGCACCCTGTTCGTCGATAGCATGCTCGCGCGCACGCCCGCGCTCGAGGCCGATCGCGACGCTGCGTTCCGCCGTACCGTCGAGCGTCTGGACACGCTCGGCAAGATGGACTTTACGGTGCCAGCATCGCTCAAGGCAACGATGCGCGGCTACCAGGTCGACGGCTACCAGTGGCTCGGCTCACTCGAACACCTGAGCTTTGGCGGCATCTTGGCCGACGACATGGGCCTGGGCAAAACGCTCCAGATGATCGCGCATATCCTGGCGCGCGTGGAGGCGGGGGACCCTAAACCCACGCTTGTGGTGTGTCCCGCGTCGCTTGTGTACAACTGGACCGCCGAGCTGGAGCGCTTTGCCCCGTCGCTCGATGTGTGCGCCATTGTGGGTGCCAAGGCGCAGCGTCGCGTGCAGATCGCCGGCGTGGCCGAGCATAACGTGGTCGTGACGTCGTATGACCTTATGCGGCGCGATATCGACGAGTACGTCGAGCAGGACTTTGCCCGTGTGGCGCTCGATGAGGCCCAGTACATTAAAAACCCGCTCACCCAGGTGGCGCGCGCCGCAAAGCGCCTGCCTGCCGGCGTGCGCTTTGCCCTGACGGGCACGCCCATCGAAAACCGCTTGTCCGAGCTCTGGAGCATCTTCGACTTTTTGATGCCGGGCCTGCTTGGCACGCGCGAGTCGTTTGCCAAGCGCTTCGAAAGCCCGGTCGAGCACGCCGAGGGCGACAGCGCCGCTCGCCTGCAGGCACTCGTGTCGCCGTTTGTACTGCGCCGTGTCAAGGAGGACGTGGTGGCCGATCTGCCCGAAAAGATCGAGGACACGGTCGTGGCTCAGCTCACCGGCGAGCAGCGCAAGCTCTACCTGGCCAACCAGGACCGCATCGCCCAGCAGGTACAGCACCGCGAGTCATCCGAGTTTAAGAAAGACAAGCTCAAAGTGCTCGCCGAGCTCACCAAGCTGCGCCAGATCTGCTGCGACCCGCGTCTACACTACGAGGATTACAAGGCGGGGAGCGCCAAACTCGATACGTGCATGGAGCTCGTGCACGGCGCACTCGACGGTGGTCATCGCATCCTGTTGTTCAGCCAGTTTACGGGCATGCTCGATATCATTGGCAAGCGCCTGGCCAAGGAGGATATCGCCTTCCTTAAGCTCACGGGCGCTTCGTCTAAGGAGAGCCGCGCCAAGATGGTCGCGCAGTTCCAAGCGGGCGAGGTTCCGGTCTTTTTGATTTCGCTCAAGGCGGGCGGCGTGGGCCTTAACCTGACGGCTGCCGACGTGGTCATCCACTACGACCCGTGGTGGAACGTGGCGGCGCAGGACCAAGCAACTGACCGTGCACACCGTATTGGCCAGCAACATACCGTGACCGTGTACAAGCTCATCGCTAAGGACACGATCGAGGAACGCATTATGCAGATGCAGGAGTCCAAGCGCGACCTGGTCAACAGCGTGCTCGGCGGCGACGGCATCTCGTCGGCGCTGTTTACCCGCGAGGATGTTCTGGCGCTGCTCGGCGGCGACGGGCGTTAACCCGCTCGGGTGAGGCCGCCAGGGCGGATAGCCCGCGCTGTCCCATCGTCCCCGCTCGTTATGTGTTCATTTGCAATGCCGTGGATGGTTTGTCTGCCTTTGGGCATAAGAACCATCAAGAACATTGGCACATCAGCAAAGGAGAACATCATGGCGAAATTCTTTAAGGACCCCGACGGCAAGCTCATCGCCGCCCTTGGCGACGACGTTGCGACCCCTGCCGGTTGCACGGAACTGACTGCAAACACTGAGGACGCAGCGCACGAGAAGCACGTGCCTGTTGTCGAGACCGAGCGTGACGGTCACGTGATTCGCGCACGCGTTGGCTCGGTCGAGCACCCCAGCCTGCCCGAGCACTACATTGAGTGGATCGCCCTTGAGGCCGAGGGCCGCTTAGAGGTCCATTACCTTGAGCCCGGCATGAAACCCGCGACGTTTTTCGCGGGCGGCTCCAAGACCGGTACCGTCTATGCCTACTGCAACCTGCACGGGCTGTGGTCCGCGACATTCTAGGAGCGCGCCCCCGCTCGGGGTATCATAGCTAGCATATGCACATGCAAGCGCCGGCTGCATTATGCGGCCGGCGCTTTTACTACGATTTCGATGGTTTACGACGGAAAGGGCTGGGCCATGAAACTCGCGCTTGCACAAATCGATATGCGCCTGGGTGATATTGAGGGCATTTGCGGCCGCATCGAGGACCAGGCTCGTCTGGCCCACGAGCGCGGGGCGCGCGTGCTGTGCGTTCCGGCTCCGCTCTTTATGGGCGCCATGCCCGGTGGCCTGGTGGGCGCTGCCGACTTTGAGCACGACGTGCTTGCCGGTTTGACTGGTGTCGCCGAGCGTATCCAGGAGCTTGACATGATCTGCATCGTGCCCGCGGCGGTTTCGTTTGAGGGCCAGCCGCTGCTCGACTACATGATGCTCAAGGACGGTCATGTGGTGCCGGCGCGTTCGAGCATTGCCCTGCAGCGTGGCGAGAACAACGACACACGTTGGGCGCCGCCGGTGTTCGACGTGGACGGCGTGCGCATCGCCGTGATTTTTGACTTGGACCGCGAACTCGAGATGTTGCCGACCGGTGTTGACCTCATTGCGTATTTCCAATTCAACGCGTTTGACATGACCGACCGTGAGACTGCCGCCATTGCCGCCGTTCGCAGCGGCGCCTACCGCAAGATCGCATCCAAGCGCAGCGTGTGGTTTGCCTGCATGGCGCCGGTCGGTGCCTATGACGAGTCGGTGTATACCGGCGGTTCGTTTGTGCTCGACGACTGCGGTCGCGTGGTGGCCCAGGCGCCGTGCTTTGAGGAGAGCCTGCTGGTTCAGGAGATTCAGCGCGGCGTGATGCTCGATGCCCTGGAAGATCACGAACTGCCCGAGTTCCGTTCCGAGGAGTGGCTGTGGCAGGCGCTGGTGCTCGCCGTGCGCGACAACGCCCGAGCCCACGGTGCGTCGCGTGCTGTGGTGGCACTCGAGGGTGACTTGCCGTCGTCTTTGCTGGCGGCGCTGGCCGTCGACGCTCTGGGCCCGCGTAATGTGATTGGCCTGGTGCTGGGGCGCAACCGTATCTTTACGCCGGCGCAGGAGGAGGCCGAGGCTGTCCGCTGTGCCGCCGTCCGTGCCATCGCCGAGCGTTTGCACATTCGCACTGTCGAGCGCGATGCACCGGATGCGGCGCGTGTGCTCGATCGCGACGTGTCGGCGGGCGATGCCGAGCGTCTGCGCTCGCGCACGCTGGGCCTCATGCTGGAGGACACGGCGCTAGAGCTGGGTGCGATGGCGCTGAGCCCGCTGTCCAAAACCGAGTATGCGCTGGCGGCGCCGGCGCTTTGCGGCGGCTACCAGGGTGACTTTGCGCCCTTTGGCGATGTGTACCTGTCGACGCTTGAGTTTGTGGCGCGTGTGCGCAACCGCACGTCTGCCGTGGTGCCCCAAGAGCTCGTGACGCTCAACGCAGTGGAAGATTGTATGGAGCGCGTGCTGGCGCAGGCGCTCTCGACGCTCGACGGTCCGGTCGATATGCTCGACCGTGCGGCACAGCTGCTCGGCGGGCTTGAGCCGGGTGAGGTCGATGGCGCGCTCGAGGCGCACGTGGACCGCAATCGATCTTTCGACGACATCCCGATGGCCGCTGGCAAGCCTGAGGCCTGCTCGCTGCTGCTGATGCTCGTTCGACAGGGTGAGGCTGCCCGCCGCATGTTGCCGATGGCGCCGATCGTCTCGGCCCGTTCGTTTGCCGAGCGTGCCTGGCCGTATATGCTCGCGTGGTCCGACCTGGGGCTTAACGGCAAGGAGCGTATGACGGTCGATTCGCTGGCGCGCGCCGAGGTGCGCCGTTTTGCTGACGAGGATACGAGCGAGCGCGTGCGAAACGAGATGATGGGCGTGCTGGGCGAGCTACTGGGTATTTCGCCCGAGCAAATGGAGGAGCTGCGCTCTGAGGACGGTCAGCGTCGTTTACACGAGGGAATGAAAAAGTTCGAGGGCGAGGTTCAGGACGCCATCGATAAGATGATGGGCGGCCAGGGTGGCCCGCAGGGTGGGCCCCAGGGTGGCCCGATGCCGCATCCGCCGGTTGATCCCCGACAATTTCCGTTCTTCTCTCAGAACTAGGTCGCTGCGCGCCCGCCAGAGCGGCAATCTGCCTTTCAATCGTCGGACATGACCGCCAGGTCAATGCCCTCCTCTTTCAAGGCACCTTGCTCGCTCTGGCGGGCGCTCGCTTGCGTATACTCAACCTACAATTCGATCTCGGCTGACTTATAGGGCTAGCGTTGTGTTATTCTAGAACAGACGTTCGTGAATGATGCGCGGGGCCTTGTCTTGCGCTGTGCTTGTGGCGAGGGGAGGTCGGCTTGGTTATCTTGGGCATTGACCCCGGTTTGGCTCATACGGGTTGGGGGATTATCGAGGAGCGGCGTGGCGAGGTTCGCTGCCGTGCCTATGGCTGCATCGAGACCAGTGCCGGAAGTCCGCTCGCGGTGCGCCTGTCGCATATCGCCCATGACCTTAAGGATGTCGTTGAGCGTTATCGACCCGACACGGCTGCTGTCGAGAGCATCTACTTTGGCGCCAACGTTCGTTCGGCCATCCCCACGGCGCATGCCCGCGGTGCTGCACTCGTCGCACTTTCGGAATGCGCGCTCGAGATTGGCGAGTACACGCCCATGCAGATCAAACAGGCTGTGGTGGGCACTGGCGCCGCGGACAAGCGGCAGGTCGCCTACATGGTACGCACACTCACACAGCTCGATCACGACCCGCATCCCGACCATGCCGCCGATGCCCTGGCCTGCGCCATCTGCCACGTAAACCTCAGCCGCACCCGCGCCCTCACCGGTGGCGAGTTCTATCAACAGAGAGGAACCGGATACTGATGATTTCCCAGCTCCACGGAACGCTTGTCGAGGCCACGATGAGCTCTGCTGTCGTCGATGTGTCGGGCGTTGGCTTTGAGCTCGGCATCTCGGGCAGCACTGCGGCCACGTTGCCGACGCCCGGTGGCGAGGTCTGCCTCTACACGCGTATGCAGGTGCGCGAGGACGCCATGACACTTTTCGGTTTTTCCTCAAAGGATGAGCGCATGATGTTCGACCGGCTCGTGTCCGTTTCGGGCGTTGGCCCGCGCCTGGCGCTTGCCGTGCTTTCCACCTATACCGTGGGGCAGCTGTATTCGCTGGTGATGGCCGAGGACGACAAGGGCATGGCCAAGGTACCCGGTGTGGGCAAAAAGACAGCTCAGCGCCTGATCCTGGAACTCAAGAGCACCTTTGCCAAGGATAAGGGCTTTGTGCCGGTCGACGTGATTCCCGGACAGGTTGCGATGCCCGTGCCCGCTGCCGCTCCCTCGGCGATCGATGATGCCCGTGCGGCGCTCCTTTCCATGGGCTTTAGCCCGCAGGAGACCGATGTTGCCCTGAGCGGGTATGATGGGCAGAATATGCGTGTCGAGGATCTGCTCGGCGCGGCGCTTAAGCGACTCGGAATGGATGCGTGATGTGGGAAGCCGATGACTCTCAGGACCTGTGGGCGACGCCCGGTAACTCGCCGGCGGCATCCATGGCGCACGGCGAGCGCATGGTGGGCTCGGAGCTGACGGCCGAGGATCTCGATGTCGACCGCACTTTGCGCCCTCAGCGCCTGGACGATTACTGCGGCCAGGAGCACATCAAGCAAAGCCTGCGCGTGTTGATCGAAGCGGCGCAGAACCGTGGCGAGACGCTCGACCACGTGATCTTCTCGGGTCCTCCGGGCCTGGGCAAGACCACGCTGGCCACCGTTATCGCTAACGAGCTGGGCGCTCAGATCAAGACCACGAGTGGCCCTGCCATCGCGCGCACGGGCGACCTAGCGGCCATCCTTACTAACTTGCAGCCGGGTGATGTGCTGTTTATCGACGAGATCCACCGCCTCAACCGTTCGGTCGAGGAGGTCCTGTACCCCGCGATGGAGGACTTTGCCCTCGATATCGTGATTGGCAAGGGTCCGGCGGCGCGCTCGATTCGCCTGGATATCCCCAAGTTTACGCTGGTAGCGGCAACGACTCGCTCGGGCATGTTGACCGGCCCACTACGCGACCGTTTTGGCATTTCGTATCGCCTGGATTACTACACCGTCGAGGAGCTCGCCCAGATTGTGACACGCTCGGCGACCATTCTGGGTGTGACGATCGACCATGCCAGTGCACTCGAGATCGGCTCGCGTTCCCGCGGTACGCCGCGTCTTGCCAACCGTCTGCTCAAGCGCGTGCGCGACTACGCGCAGGTGCGCGGCAACGGTCCTATTGAGCTTGACATTTGCCGTCAGGCGCTCGAGTTCTTTGAGATCGACGAGCTTGGTCTGGACTGGATGGACATTCGCATCTTGGAGACGCTTGCCAAGACGTTCTCCGGCCGTGCCGTGGGCCTGACGACGCTTGCTAGCGCGGTGGGCGAGGACCCGGGTACGCTTGAGGATGTCTACGAGCCCTATCTGCTGCAGTGCGGCTTGATGATTCGCACGCCCCAGGGCCGCCAGGCAACGCTTCGCACCTTTGAGCATTTGGGTATTGAACCGACCCTGTAGGAATGGGCTTGTTTTAGCGCATCTGTAGGCTATCGCTGGGCATCGGGTAAACATATCGCCGTTCATCGGTTATGGGCGTTTTACTATTGCGCGCCCGTGCTATGCTGAATTGGTCTTTTTCTCATTCGGTAACGAAAGGACCGCCCATGCCTACTGACATCGAAATCGCACGTTCTGTCACGCCGCTGCCTATTACCGAGGTGGCCAAGAACGCCGGCGTCGACGTTAAGCACCTTATTCCGTACGGCTTCGACAAGGCTAAGGTCGACTATTCACTGCTCAACGAGCCGACTGATCACCAGGCCAAGCTCGTTCTCGTGACCGCTATCAACCCAACGCCTGCGGGCGAGGGCAAGACCACCACGACCATCGGTCTGGCCGATGGCCTGCGTCGCCGCGGCGTCAAGAGTGCCGTGGCCCTGCGCGAGCCTTCGCTCGGCCCTGTCTTTGGCGTTAAGGGCGGTGCTGCCGGTGGCGGCTGGGCTCAGGTGATCCCCATGGAGGATATCAACCTGCACTTTACCGGCGACTTCCACGCTATCGGTGCTGCCAACAACCTGCTGGCCGCCATGCTTGATAACCACATCCAGCAGGGCAATCAGCTCGGTATTGACGTTAAGCGCATCACCTGGAAGCGCGTCGTCGACATGAACGACCGTCAGCTGCGCCATGTTATCGATGGCATTGGTGGTAAGGCCCAGGGCGTGCCGCGCGAGGACGGCTTCGACATCACCGTCGCCTCCGAGGTCATGGCAATCCTGTGCCTGTCTACGAGCATCAACGACCTCAAGGAACGCTTGGGTGAGATTGTCGTCGGCTATAGCTTTGCCGGCGAGCCCGTCCGTGCTCGCGACCTCAAGGCCCAGGGTGCCATGGCCGCGTTGCTTAAGGACGCGCTCAAGCCCAACCTGGTGCAAACGCTCGAGGGCACGCCCGCGTTTGTCCACGGCGGTCCCTTCGCCAACATTGCCCACGGCTGCAACTCTATCATGGCCACGCGTATGGCGATGCGCTTTGGCGATGTCGCCATTACCGAGGCCGGCTTCGGTGCCGATCTGGGTGCCGAGAAGTTCCTCGACATCAAGTGCCGCATGACGGGCGTTCGCCCCAGCGCTGTCGTGATCGTCGCGACCGCTCGTGCGCTGAAGTACAACGGTGGCGTCGCCAAGGCCGACCTCAACGAGGAGAATCTCGAGGCACTCAAGGCTGGCATGCCCAACCTGCTGCGTCACGTCGACAACATCCAGAACGTTTATGGTCTGCCCTGCGTGGTCGCCATCAACCGATTCCCGACGGACACCGAGGCCGAGCTTGCGCTCATCGAGTCCGAGTGCCAGAAGCTCGGCGTCAACGTTAAGCTATCCGAGGTCTGGGCCAAGGGCGGCGAGGGCGCGCTCGAGCTGGCCGATGAGGTTATGCGTCTGATTGAGCAGCCGAGTGAGCTCAAGTTTGCCTATGAGGACGGCGCCGATGTGGCCGACGCTCTCGAGGCCATTGCCACCAAGGTCTACCGCGCCGACGGCGTTGACTTTACGCCGGCCGCCAAGCGCCAGCTCGCCGAGCTGCGCGAGAACGGCTTTGGCAACCTGCCGGTGTGCGTCGCCAAGACGCAGTACAGCTTTAGCGACAACGCCAAGGCCCTGGGCGCTCCCGAGAACTTCCGCATCACCGTGCGTGAGCTCAAGGTTTCTGCCGGCGCCCACTTTGTGGTCGCGCTGACCGGCAGTGTTCTGACCATGCCGGGTCTGCCCAAGGTGCCCGCGGCCGAAAACATCGACGTCGACAACGACGGCAACATCACCGGCCTGTTCTAAGCCTGCTGTCCATAGCTGCTAGCCCGCCCCGCCGCGCCCACAAGGCACGGCGGGGCTTTTTGATCCTTAGGCCCGCGCATGTCTTGTAGATACCGACGGACTCTGCCCGTCATAGGCTTTTGCGCGGGTAGAATGCATGGATAGCTTGAGGCTCACGCGCGACGGAAAGGAATCGTTGCATGGATCAGGACAAGACAACCGTGATGGGCGGCTACGGTTCCGCGCAGGTTGGCGATAGCGCCGATGCGACCCGCGTTGTTCCCAACCCCGGTTATACCGACCCCGCCGCGACGCAGCCTTCTGCCGAGCCCACCCGGGTTATGGGCTATGGCGACACGGCGCAGGATTCTTACGCTGCATCTTCGCAAGGCCCCTATGGCAACGCAGCCCCGGATCCGTTTGATTACGCGCCGCAGGATTCTTATGCTGCCTCGACGCCGAATCCCTATGATGACCTGCCGCAGAATCCCATTCCGCAGCCTCAGCAGACGACGTATATGCCTCGCACGGCGCAGCCTCGCTACGAGTCGCGCGAGCCGTATCGCGAGTACCCCAAGTCGATTCCGCAATATGGCGAGGACGAGGAGAAGAAGCCGTCGCGTTCGTCGAGCGTGATCAAGAAGATCCTCATCGTGCTGGCAATCTTCTTTGCGCTGTCGGTTGTGTTTGCCATCGTGTCGGGCATGCTCAACAAGCGAGGGAGTTCAACGGCCGATACCACTGCCGAGCAAACCGAGTCCGCCTCGTCTAGCACCGTCGATCTGAGTGATATCCCGGGGCAGTACTGGTCCAACGCCAAGAAGATCCTCAAGTCGCGCGGCGCCGATCTTTCGAATGCCGTGGTCCTGACTGATGATGGCTCAACGCCCGTCGTCGATGCCAACTGGGTCGTTACTTCTGCCTACTATAACGACAGCGGCAACCTCGAAATTCAGCTCACGCACAAGAACAGCTCAGGCAACTCGTCCGACGGCCAAAGCGGTACCGACAGCTCGAGCTCCAACACGCTGGAGGACTTGAGCAACAAGGCACAGGAGTTGGGAGACAAGGCGCAAGAGCTGGGCGACACGGCACAAAACCTGGGCGATACCGCGCAGAACTTGGGCGGCATGGCGACGGATGCCTGGAACGCCCTGCAAAACGGCATCTCGGGCGCGCAGGGAAACTAGCGGACGAGCGGAGCGGGGCTACAGCTGCTCGGCCGGACGCTCGGGCGAGCTAAAGCCCGAATCGAACGTGACGACGCACGAGACGTCGGGCCGGCGCTCATGCACGATGCGCGTGACGAGCTCCAGCAGCTCCTCGTCGGATATGTCAAAGCCGTCGGGACGCACCAGGTCAAATGACACAAAGCCGTCGTGCTCGTGCAGGTCGTGGATGGAGAGCGCGGGATCGATCTGCATGACGCCGCGCTTGACCCAGCCGCGCAGGTCGTCGCCGGTGGTGGCGATGGGGTCGCAGTGCAGCGTGATGCCAATGCCCATCTGGCGCTTGATGTCGTGCTCGATGGTGTCCAGGATCTCGTGGTGCTCAAATGCGTCGCCCTCGCCGGGCATCTCCACGTGGGCGCTGGCAAACTGACGACCGGGGCCGTAGTCGTGCACCATCAGGTCGTGCGTGCCTAGGACCTGCGGATACGACATGATCTTGTCGCGGATTGCCTGGACGAGCTTGGGGTCGGGCGCTTGCCCCAGCAACGGGCTGATGGCGTCGCGCACGAGGCCCATGCCGCTGATGCAGATGAAGATGCCCACACCCAGGCCAGCCCAGCCATCGAGGTCAAAGCCGGTCGTCTGCGAAATAAGCGCCGCCACTAAGACCGAGCCCGAGGTGGTGACGTCGTTTTTGGAGTCCTGCGCCGTGGCGATGAGTGTTTCGGAATCGATACGGTTACCCAGCGCGCGGTTGAATGCGGCCATCCAGAATTTGACGAGCATGGACAGAACAAGGGCAGCCATGGAGAGCGCCGAATACACGGTGGCCGAGGGCTTGATGATCTTGGTGACCGACTCGAGGATCAGGTTGATGCCGACGGCGCAAACCAGGACGGCGACAAACAGACCGGCCAGGTACTCGTAGCGGCCGTGGCCGTAAGGGTGGCCCTCGTCTGCCGGGCGGCTGGCAAGGCGGAACCCGAGCAGGCTCACGATGTTGCTCGAGGCGTCGGAAAGGTTGTTGAAGGCATCGGCGATAAGCGAGACAGAGCCAGCGAGCAGGCCCGCGATGCCCTTGGCCAGGCACAGGGTGATGTTGAGGCCGATGCAGATGAGGCTTGCGGCAAAACCCGCGTTGGTGCGGCGGGAGGTATCGACCGGCTCGCTTTCGCTGCCGGGAACAAGCATATGTACCAGCCGATTTACAAATAGCATAGCGGTCGTCCTCACAATCATGATTAAGGGGATAGTGTAGCTCGTGCGGGGGCGCTGTGCACCGATGCTCAGAAAATGCAGCAATGGTCTGCCGGTGCTAACGAGCGAGCCTTCTCGTCTGCCTGGGTGGTCCATTTTGGGCCACATGGGTATGGGCATGTGCCTGTTTGCTCGACATACTTAATGTCGACAGCCCGTGCTTAAGGAGGATGTTTCCATGGACGAGATGTTTGCCATTAAATGTCAAAACTGCGGCGGCCCTATGTACTCGCACCAGGCTAAGCGCGGCTTTGAGTGCGCCTATTGCGGCGCGGTCGTTCCGTGGCAGGCCGATGCAGGGGAGCCCAAGAGCGCTTTGGGCATTCGCCATGCGCCGTTGACGGTGGTGGATGGACTGCTCAAGCTCACGCATGTGTCGCAACTCGAGCGCCCGGAGGACCCGGACTGGTATTTCTTCAATTCGCACTGGCGCAATCAGTCGGTCTTGGAACATCTGCTGTGGGAGGATCGCGGCACGGCGCAGGAGTTCCAAGAAGCCACGCATGTGAGCATTCCTTGCCCCTTCTGCGGAGCGTCCTTTGAGGGCGAGTCGACCCAGCGCGTGTTTGAGTGCCCGTCCTGCGGCAATAAGATCGGCGTCGCCGATCTGCTCAAGCCCGGTACCTTCAGCAAGCGCCTGACCATGGGCGTTGGTGCGGAGTATGTACCTGAGCAGGGTGTTCCCTGCGAAATCTCGCCGCAGCAGGCGCGTGCCAACGCGCTGCAGCTGGTGCGTCAGTATCCGGATGCCTTTGCCGGGCACGACGTGGAAGATGCGATCCAAAACGACATGATGCTCTTCTATTTCCCCATGGCGCTGGCGGACCTGCGCATGATGGCGTCCTTCCCGGGCAAGGGCCTGAGCAAGGAGACCCTGGTGTACTACGAGTTGCTCGACTGGGCGTATCCGAGGGCAAACTATCTGGATGTTCGCCTTATGGGCATTCTGGAGCCGTGGGACTTTGCCAAGGTTGGGCCGTTTGATCCAGCCATGCAGGAGGGTGACTTCCGCGTTGTCTCCGTCGATGCGTCCACCAAGGACCAGGTGGTCATTGATAAGCTGGCGCTCGACGTTGTGGACAACGATGCCGAGGCCGTACTGGGGCTCAATAAAAAGAGCATCCGAACCTGGGCGCGCAAGGCCCGCAAGCATAAGGATGGCCTGGTGATGGTGCCGGTCTACTTTGTCGATCGTCCGGCGACGGACAGCCGCGATGGCGAGCAGGTGCGCATCGCCGTGAACGGCCAGACGGGTCGTGCGGCCGCGGTGGTGTTTAGCGACAAGCGCGAGACGCATATCGTGGCGCCGCTCAACCCGAGCCTGCATCTGTCCGGCGAGAGCACCGTGCACGCCACGCCCATCGAGGTCAAATACGTTAAATCGCCGTTCCTATACCAGATCGTGCGCCGCGGAGGCGGCGAGCAGCCGCGTCAGGTGGCAGCCGCCGTCGAGGGTTCCTACCGAGAGGAGAAGCCCAAACGCCGCGGTCTGCTGGGTGCGCTATTTGGGAAGTAGGGGAGTAGCACCGGTTGTTGCCGTAAGGTGATGGCCGGGGGTGCGGGGCAGCTCTCAGGAGTGCGGGCTGCCGTCTGATTGTTTGAGGGTGCCAGATGTAAATAAACAGTGGAGCGGCTGCAAAAGAGCCTCCTCACTGGGTAAAATCAGGTTGTGCCGCGGAACCCGCTCCTCAGCTAGTCACACTTCGGAAGCGCGGGCAACGCAGGTATTATCGTCTAAAGGGCCGGCTGCAACCGGCCCTTTTCTGTGGCAGCCAATGGACCCACATCAGACGAAGGCCGCGTCTTTGCCTGTCAGGTCACGCTCGCCAGCCACGGCTAGAATGTCGTTGCCGGCGTCCATGAACGGTATTGTTTCGTAGCGTGCGTCGCAACCGCGAGTGCGCCTGCGACGGCTGCGGTGGCTTCGGTCGCAACGTGCTGCTACCCTTGCGTTTCGCCATTGGTCGCTTCGTTGATGGCGCGGTACTCGGCGCTTAGTTCGCGCGCCAGCTCTTCCTTGCTTGGAAGATACGGCAGGTATTTGGCGGCAAACACTTGGTCGTTGTCTTCGGGCAGCGTGTACTCGACAATCGAATCGCTTTTGTCCGCGCAGAGCACGATGCCTATGGGCGGATTGTCGCCTTCGTTCATGAGCTCGCGCGTGTAGTAGTTCACATACATTTGCATCTGGCCCAGGTCCTGATGCGTAAGGTCGTCCGTCTTAAGGTCGATGAGCACGAAGCAGCGCATCAGATAGTTGTAAAAAACAAGGTCAATATAGAAATGGCGCCCATCAAAGGTGATGCGCTTTTGGCGCGCCTCGAAAGCGAAACCACGGCCAAGCTCCAGCAGGAACTTCTGAAGATGCGTGATGAGCGCCTGCTCTAGATCGCTCTCGCGAAACGCAGTATCGTCCGAGAAACCTAAAAACTCCAGTACATATGGGTCGCGGATGATATCCTCGGGGCGACGAGCCGGGGCGCTCTTTTGGATTTCCTGGGTGACGGCCTCCTTGTCCTTGCTGGCAAGTAGGCGCTCGCGGAACATGGTGTTGATCTGGCGTTCGAGCTGACGCGTGCTCCAACGAGAATCGGCGCATTCGTTCATGTACCATGTTCGAGCATCAGGGTCGGTTATACGCGATAACCTGCGGTAATGTGTCCAATTCAATTCGGAACGCAGCGCGTTCCGGATTGGGAACGCAAGATAAAACTGACGCATGTATCTTAAGCTTCTGGCGTTGAAGCCTCTGCCAAAATCCTTAGTCAATCTAACGGCAAGTTCGTCGATCAGTGCATCGCCATACTTGGCGCGCTCCTCTCCGCCCTGTTCATCAACAATACTCTTGCCGATCTCCCAATATGCCTCAACCATCGCAAAGTTAACGGCGGTATAGGCCTTGTCGCGAGCGGCGTTGAGAATCGAGGAGACCTGCTTGTAAAAACCTTCGGGCACGATTGCCGATTCTCCACGGTTTACTAGTTCACCCATCACTGTCGCCCCACTTTCCTCTTGTGGAATGCATCTTTAACGCATTTAGTTTAAAGCCTCGCGCGGACACGAATTGCTATGTTGTCTGGCACCTTCGCATGGGAGCCTTGCGGTGGTTAAAATGTGACCATAGAGGCAGTTTTAGCGAACCCCGCGGGAGTGACGCGTATGGACAACAACACGCTGCTGTTCCAGGACAAAGGTTCGGGTAGGTTTAAAGACGTCAAGATCTACCCTAACCGCATCGAGGTGCTCAAGAAGGGCACTTTTGGTGGCAAGCACACCGAGATTGTTTATCTTAAGGACATTACGGGGGTCAGCAGGATCAAGGGCCGCGACGTTTTCCTACGTAACAGGCTGTTGACTGCCTGTGTCTTTAGTCTGAGCAGCCGCTCCCAAGCTCAGGAGTTCGTGAATGCGCTGAACATGGTGATGTAGCCGATAACGGTGTTCGGGCTAAGGTAAAAATCGGGGCGCAGAACGGTATTCTGCGCCCCCCCAATTGAGTCGATGTGTCTAAAAGGCGGGCTTGCCTATTCGCTGTCGTCCCCAACGTTTTCGCGGTCATTGGCAAGCATCGCCGCGCCGGCGACCGTTGTCGCCACGGCGGCGGCAGCGAGCCCGGCGGCAACGCCAGAGCCGTCGCCCGTGTCGGCGAGTTTTCCGGTCGAGCCCTTGCTCTTGTTGCCGCCGCCGTTCTTGTCGGCGCCGTCTGCGTTGGAACCCGTGCCGCTACCGGTGCCGCCTGCACTGCCCGAGGCCGCTACGGTAAAGCTTGCGGCTCCATCGCTGGCGAGCGTGTAGCTCTGCGCCGCGTCGCCCAAGAGACCGTTCACGCGCACCCAGTACGTTCCCGCGGTAAATGCCTCGCCCTCGGCCATCGCCGTTCCCGGAGCGCCGTTCGCGTCGTGCACAAACTCGAGCTGGGCCGTGCAGGCATCGGTTTCGAGCTTGCCCTCGAGTGATGCCGCAATCTTGGCGCGCACGTCTTCGCCGGCCTTAAGGCCTTCGAGTCCCTCAAAATGGGGCGTCAGCGCGCGTGGATCGATATCGATGGGCACGGAGCCCCGCAGCTCCGTAACGGTCTCGTTGCCCAAGGCGTCGACATCCACATATTCGATGGCAAACGCATGGCCCGAAGCTGCCACGTTGAGTACGTTGCTGCTGTCGACGAGGCGGAAATGACCCTCGCCAACGGTCTTGCCGTCCTGGAATGAGGCATCGCTCAGCGAGTCGCCGTACGTCATGCGCATGCGGGTCGGGAGATAGTACGGGAGATAGTACGAAGCCGTCTGCTTGTGCTCCGTATCGTAATTGCGCTGGTAGATGCTCCGGGCCAGCGCCGCATCAACAAAGTCGGATGCGATGATGCCAATGTGCTTGAGGTAATCTGACTTTGTATCCTCGATGCCGCTGGGATTGATGTACGGGCTCTTATACAGATGCTCGTTGACTACTCGTGCCGAGGTAAAAGGATTGCCTCCGTGCGACAAGCCCGTGCAGCTGGTGTAGTTGATAGACCAGCAACGCTCCAGGACTTTCTCCTTGGCCCCGTTATCGTCCTCGACATCTACCTCGTTGCGCATGCGCCCGGTCGTTTCCTTCAGCGCATTATCGACCCAGCTGAGCTTGTCGGTTCCCGTGAGTTTGTACTTGTCCTGGGCGTATACCTTGGTGCAATAGGGCTCTTTGTCGCCTGTTTCCCCCGCGGCTTCAAAGCCCCGCGCGTCTTGGACGAGGCACATGGAACTGCTGTCGGTGTGCGCTGCGATTTTGTTATCCCATTCGGTGAGGTTGAGTCCCCACGTGTGGCCGCTTACGCTGTCGCCGTCGAGTCCAAATCGACGTAGCAGGACGATCTTTCCGCGCACCTCGCCCAGTGTGGGAACGCGGCTCGACGTATAGAACAGTTTGGGGTTGTCGTCCAAAACCTTGGCGAAAGCCGTCGTAACACTTTCGTCGGTAGCCTCGTCGTTGCCTCGTGATACAAGCATGATGAGCGCTTCTGTCGGGTTTTCGTTCAAAAACGTTTTGAAGTAGCCTATGACATCGGAAAGATGCAAAAAGTACGCGTCTTTTTTGAGCAGGTAGTACATCCCATGGTCGATGCCAGGGTTGTCGCCCTTTCCGAGACGGATATCAAAATAGCGAATGCCTTCGAGCAGCTGCGTGGGAATGTAATCCTGCTGGCATTTTACTTGCGAGGATTGGGGCTCAGTGTCGTTGTCCACGCTGCAGGTGCCCGAATCGTGCGTACCCGGGATGCTCAGCTCGTCGAGGAACTTGTTGTCATCGACGTATTTCATCCAACATGGCCCATCGACGTAGCTGCTGTACGTGATCCAGTCGAGGCTGCTAACCGTGGCATCGTTCTTTTTCATATCGTAACCGATAAGTTCGAGCTCCTACGGAATGCTCTTACTCTTATGGCAGATCTTATTGTTGTCCTGGTCTTCGCCGTTCGATTCTATTGCCAGGTACTTAATGTCTTTTTTCTCGGTTTCTTTCTCGACCGTGCGGTCTCGGATGATATAGGTTCCGTTTGATTGCCGCTCGAACGCAAAAGAGCGACTGGGCTTGCCGTCATGCTCGCCACTCCATACGTGGATGACCTTTCCGTCTTTGTCCGAGTCGCCATCGACCGACCAAATGCTGTAGCCCGTCTTTTTATGCTCTTCGAAATTGAGCAAGGTGCGGATAGCATACCAGTTTGTATCGTCATTCTTGGTCGTTACGTTCTCAAGGATGAGCTTGCTGGACGTGCCGTCATTAAACAGATGGCAGACGTTGCCGATGACGTTGCCGTCTTCGTTAACGCTTGCGGTACGAAAATAGCCCGCGGGGCGAAGGCGAATGACGAAATTGTTGAGGCTGACCGACGCTGTGGCAGCGTCGTCTGCAAATGCCGCTCGTGGGCCAATGCCCAATGCCGCGGTTTCGGGCAGGCTTGCAAGTGGCGACAACGCCGCGAGTCCAAGGCCCAACGTAAATGCTCGGCGGCTGATGGCGTGGTGTTCGGTCATAACTTCTCCATTCGTAGAGTGCGGTTATGCGATAGTTTTGGTCACTATACTGCTCAGATGTTTAAAGATGCTGGTTTAATTGTCTGCGCGGCGCAATAAATCGGCGGGCGGACGTGTTGGGGTGTTTGTCGTTTTCGTACTGTTGCTACATTTGGAGCGGTTCCGGCGTCCGGCATCCTCGCGTTCGTTGGCTACCGGCATAAGAAAGGGAGGGTCGGTTTACCGGCCCTCCCTGGGTACGAAGCGCTGGGGAACCGTCGCTTGTTTGCGCTGCGCCCGTGTTTCCCGCTGCGCTCGCCAGTCGCTTAACGCTTGATCTCGATATCGTCGAGCTTGACGTCCATGGCCTCGGTCTTGGCCTCGGCGATGTCATCGGCAAATTCCAGGGACTTCATCATGGTCTCGACGGCGTCCTTGTGCTCTTCGACGTTGTCGATGCGCACATACACGCTGCCACCGTCAACGTCGGTGAAGTACTCGGTCGTCACGCCGCCCGAGTGCGTAAAGTAGGCGTTGCGCCAGGTCTTGCCGTTGTACTTAACGGGATCGCTCTCGGTCCATCCGGAGTTGGCCTTCCACTTTGCCTCGTAGTCGAACAGCTCGTCGGCGTTCTTGTCAGAGTCGAAGACGGGGATGAAGCGGTCGCTGGCGTGCTCGCTCTCGGTGAACTTAAACTGGGCCCTGTCGGCGGTGTCGCCTGCGACGTCGGTGATCTCGACGCCCTCGGGGACCTCGACCTTAAACCAAATGAAGTCGGTCCTCATATCCACGGCTGGCTTTTCTGCGCCGCCGCCACCGCCACTGCCGGTAGCGCCGCCGCTGCCGCCGCAACCCACCAGGGCAACCGCGGCAAAGAGACTGATGCAGAGGGTGAGAATCGCAAAGGCCTTCTTTTTCATGGTCGTGTCCTCCTCGATCTGTAACCGCCCATGGATTACCTGCCTTTACTGTACGCGTGGACGGCTCCTTCGGGTGGGCCATGTGTCCCATTCTGAGGGCCGGATTTGCGCCGTTAAGTGGCAATATGCACGGGTCCAAAAGAGGGGAGGGCCGGTGCTGTCGGCTCTCCCCGGGTTGGGCGCCCGTTGTTTTAATGGGGCGCGCCTACGCGGGCGTTGCCCCAACAGGTTCCTTGTTTATAGATATGCCTCAGTTTTTGACGTCCGGAAGTCTCGAAAGGTGGGCCATGTGTCCCATGTTTGCGGTGCCGACGCCTATCGTTCGTCATAGAAATCCGCGATGGCCAGGTGCGCTGACGCTCATGTACTTATGGGCTAGACTTAGCACCATTATGTGATTGATGCGGTCGGTCGGCGGTTGCCACCCGACCGATGTATATGACTTGAAGGTGCGTGCGTATGAGCCAAGAGATGATGGATAAAACATGTCGAGAGTTTGCCGAGGCGCTTGCCGCACGCGAGCCGGTTCCCGGCGGCGGTAGCGCGAGCGCCTTTGTAGGTGCACTGGGCGCCTCGCTTTGCGGGATGGTTGCTCGCTATGGGGCGACAAACCCTGCGCTTGCCGATCGCGCAGACGATCTGACGCGCGCGTTTGCCCAGGCGGATGAGTTGGCGCAGGAACTTGTGGGTCTGGTCGCCGAGGACGTTCGTGCCTACGGGCAGGTGTCCACGGCGTACGGTATTCCGCGTGACGATCCGGCTCGAGCGACCGCGATTCAGGATGCGCTGCATGTGGCCGCTATGCCGCCGTATCGCATTATGGATGCCTGCGGGCGTGCGCTGGCGCTGCTCGAGGACATGGCCGACAAGGGTTCGCGTCAGCTGCTGTCCGATGTGGCGTGCGGCGCCGTGTTCTGCCGTGCCGCTATGCAGGGCGCGAGCTTGACGCTCTTTGCGAACACCACGTCTATGAAAGATCGCGTTCGTGCTGAGGAGCTCGAGACGGCGTGTGATGAGTTGCTCGACACATGGTTGCCGCGCGCCGATGCGCTGGCGCGCCGCGCCTCCGACGCTGCAAGGAAGAGAGGATAGCCATGGCTGAACTGCTGAAGGGTGCTCCCGTTGCTCGCGCTTTGACCGAGGAACTTGCTGCTCGCTGTGCAGCCCTGCGCGAGCGCGGTGTTGTACCGACGCTGGCCATCGTTCGTGTGGGCGAGCGCGAGGACGACCTGTCCTACGAGCGCGGTGCCCTCAAGCGCTGCGAGAAGGTTGGCATTGAGGCTCGCCGCGTTTTGCTTCCTGCCGATGTTTCGCAGGACGAGCTGTTGACGGCCGTCGAGGACATCAATACCGATTCGGCTGTTCATGGCTGTCTGATGTTCCGCCCGCTGCCCGCCGGCCTTGACGAGAACGCCGTCGCCGCAGCGCTCGATCCCGCCAAGGACGTTGACTCCATGACGCCGGCTTCACTGCTCACCACGCTTTCGGGGCGCGGCGAGGGTTTTGCCCCCTGCACAGCCGAAGCCGTGCTTGCTTTGCTGGATCATTACGGCGTTGAGCTGGATGGGGCCAAGGTTGCTGTGGTCGGACGCTCACTGGTAATTGGCCGCCCCGTTGCCGCCATGCTTACGGCGCGCAACGCAACCGTGACGACGTGCCATACGCATACGCGCGATCTTGCCGCCGAGTGCTGTGCTGCCGACATTGTGGTTGCCGCCGTTGGACGCGCGCGCACGATTGGCGCAGATGCGGTCCGCGAGGACCAGGCGATTATCGATGTTGGCATTAATTGGGACGAAGCCGCTGGCAAGCTGGTCGGCGACGTCGATTTTGATGCCGCGGAGCCGGTTGTTGGCGCAATCACCCCCGTGCCGGGTGGCGTGGGCGCCGTGACAACGGCGATTCTCGCCAAACACGTGATCGAAGCGGCCGAGCGCGCATCGAAATAGGCGTTTTTGCCCACGGGGGCTGCCGAGGCCGTGGTTTCGCCCTTTCTGCGCCGAAGCGATACACTGTTGCCGTTTGATTTCTTCGCTCAAGGAGGATGCGCATGCCGTGCACAACGATTCTGGTCGGTAAGAACGCGAGCTACGACGGGTCGACGCTTGTCGCGCGTAACGAGGACTCGTCCAACGGGGTGTTTGAGCCCAAGCGTATGCGCGTGGTGCATCCCGACGAGCAGCCGCGCGTCTACACGAGCGTTCTGAGTCACCTGACCGTTGGGCTGCCCGATAACCCCATGCGCTACACGAGTGTCCCCGATGTTGTCCCGGGCCACGGCATCTGGGCCGAGGCCGGTTTCAACGAGCTCAATGTGGGCATGTCCGCAACCGAGACGCTCACCACCAACGAGCGCGTCCGCGGCGCCGATCCGCTCGTCGACTACGTACCCGCCAAGGGCAACGAGGGCGAGGACGGATACGTTCCGGCACAGCCCGGCGGCTTGGGCGAGGAGGACATGGTGACCCTGGTGCTGCCGTATGCCAAGTCCGCCCGCGACGGCGTGCGTATCTTGGGCGACCTGCTCGAGCGCTACGGCACCTACGAGAACAACGGTATCGCCTTTAGCGACGTGGACGAGATCTGGTGGCTCGAGACCATCGGCGGCCACCACTGGATTGCCAAGCGCGTGCCTGACGACGCCTATGTGACCATGCCCAACCAGCTGGGTATCGACAGCTTTGACCTGGATGACGCCGAGGGCGCCCAGACCGACCACATGTGCTCGGCCGACCTGCGCTCCTGGATGGCCGAGTGGCATCTGGACCTGACGCTGGGCGTCGAGAGCGACGGCCCGGCTGCCGTCTTTAACCCGCGCGAGGCCTTTGGCTCGCACAGCGACAGCGACCATGTCTACAACACGCCGCGCGCCTGGTACATGCAGCGCTGCCTCAACCCCAGCGACGTGTGGGATGGCCCCGACGCCGACTACACGCCCGAGAGCGACGATATCCCCTGGAGCCGCGTGCCCGAGCGCAAGGTGACCATCGAGGACATCAAGTACGTACTCTCGAGCCACTACCAGGGCACGGAGTACGATTGCTACGGTAGCAAGGGCACGCCCGCTACGCGTGGCGCCTATCGCCCCATCGGCATCAACCGCAACAGCCAGCTCGCCGTGTTGCAGCTGCGTCCCTATGCGCAGCCGGCCTATCGCGCCGTGCAGTGGATGGCGTTTGGCTCCAACTCGTTTAACGCGCTGGTTCCGCTGTACGCCAACGTCGAGACCATGCCCGAGTACTATGCCGACACGCAGGCTCGCGTGACGTCCGAAAACTTCTACTGGGCCAACCGCCTGATCGGCGCGCTGGCCGACGTCCGCTTCCATGAGTGCGGTCGCGCGGTCGAGGATTATCAGGAGAAGGTCGGTGGCATGGGCCACAAGCAGATCCATGACATCGACGCTGCCGTAGCCGCTCTGCCCGAGGCCGAGGTGTCTGCCGAGCTTGCACGCGCCAACGAGGAGTTTGCCGAGCGTGTTCGCGTAGAGACCGATGCTCTACTGGGCAAGGTGCTCTACACCACGAGCTGCGCCATGAAGAACTCTTTTGCGATGAACGACAACGTGAGGTAAGGGTTTCCCGTCGATCGAATAGCGCTAAAACGCTTTGTCGCTTTCGCTCAATCTTGGGTACAAGAACGCCAATGCAGTTGTTTGTGATTGGAGACAACCATGGTTATGAAACTCGATCAGCTTGTTAACGGCGCCATTAACGTGGGCTTTGGCGCTGCCGCCGTTGCTGTCGAAGGCGGCAAGAAGGTCCTCGACGACCTTAACACCAAGGGCGAGCAGGTCCGCAAGGACACCGCCACCCCCGATATCGCCCGCAGTGTGTCCGACATGTTCGAGCAGGCCGGCGGTACCATCTCCGATCTGACCGAGCGCTTGGGCATGCAGGGCGAGACCGCGGCCCAGCGCGTGCTTGACGAGCTCATCCTTGCCCGGGTCCGCGTCATGACCGCCCCCGAGCGCACGGCCTTCCTGGCCCATGTGCGCGACATCGTCGATTCGGTCGAGGACAACGTGACCTCGGTGCCCGTCGAGTCCGTTGAGCCCGACGATGCGAAGGATACCGAAGAGGCCGAGTAGCAGCGCAGATGGCAGATTCCACCACCGATTACAACAATCTAGATCCTCTGGGTGACGAGGCGGCGGTTGTCGATGAGGTCGATGCCGCCGTCTCGGGCGCTCGCAAAAAGCCGCGCGCTGTCGATATGGTGCCCGAAGAGCCCGACGCGATGGCGCCGGACGAGGAATACCAGCTCACGCCGGCGGGTCGTCGCGAACGCATCGGGCAGATTGTTCGCTTGGTCAAAAAGTACCGTGTGTGGGATAACCTCACGCCGGTTCGCTTGCGCCGCCTGCTCGAGGAGCTCGGCCCCATGTTCGTTAAGATGGGGCAGATTCTGGCCAACCGGTCCGAGATTCTGCCGCAGCGCTTTTGCGATGAGCTGCGCCGTCTGCGTTCCGACGTGGAGCCGGTGCCGTACGAGGTAGTGCTCCGCTGCTTGGAAGAGGAATACGGCCTGCGCCTGGGGGAGATGTTCGACGCGATCGACCCCAATCCGCTTGGTAGCGCATCGCTCGCGCAGGTGCACCGCGCCCGCCTGGTGACCGGCGAGGACGTAGCCGTCAAGGTGCAGCGCCCCGGTGCGCAGCAGGTTATGGCGCAGGACATCGATATCATCCGCTCGGTGGTGCGCATTGTTTCCAAGTTCGTCAACACCGATCAATTCGTTGACCTGCACGGCGTAGTCGAGGAGTTGTGGACCTCGTTTCGCGAGGAGACCAACTTTTTGGCCGAGGCCAAAAACCTCAACGACTTCTACGAGTTCCATAAGAGCGTTCATGGCGTGACGTGCCCTAAATCCTATCTGGACCTGTGCACCGAGCACGTGGTGGTTATGGACTACGTCGACGGCATTTCGATCGCCGATCCCGAACGCTTGGTGGCCGAGGGCTATGACTTGGAAAAGATCGGTGCCGCGATTGTCGAGGACTACTCTACGCAGGTGCTCGATGACGGTTTTTTCCATGCCGACCCGCATGCGGGAAACATCATTCTCAAGGACGGCATCGTCTACTTTATCGACTTGGGCATGGTCGGACGCATGTCGAGTCACGATCGCGGTATCGTCAAGGACATGATTTTCGCCGTGGCCGAGGGTGACGTGCC
>DBFMRS010000015.1:0-4236 GCA_048387515.1 Collinsella sp. | reverse complement strand
AGAGAATCCTCGTGCGAAGCCGGCGCGGCTGTCTCTTCGTTTTTGGCCTTGGTGGACTCGGAGCGAGTGATTTCCTCATCGAGTGCATCGATGTCGGCGTCCTCGACCACGGCGTTGAGCGACTCAAAAACGCGGTTCTTGAGCAGCGCGGTGTGCACGCCCTCCGTCAGGTCGTGAAGCTTCTTAAACGCACGCTCGAGCTTGGCGTCGCGCTCGTCATCGGAGGTATCCATGCCGAGCATGCTCACAAGCACCTGCTCAAACATCGAGGACTCGCGGTTGGCGGAAGACACGTACTGACGCAGGTTGCGCGGCTCGATATGGAAGCGCGACAGCTCGGAGCAGTAGCGGATGATCGGAAAATCGCGACCATCGACAAGCTCGCGATTCTGCGGACTCTTGATGATGCGAATGAGGTCGTTCTCGGCGAGCGAGCGGATAAACGAAATTTCGACGCCCAACATATCGGGAATGGTCTCGATGGGATGCAGCTTTTGCTTAGTCTCCTTGGGCTCCGTCTTGAGCGGAACATCGGATAGCAAGCCCACCTCGTAGGCGAGCGTTGACAGGTCCGTGGCGTTTTCCAAGCGCTGCTTAATCACGTTGAGCGGCATGTAGCGGGTCTTCTGCAAGTGCAGGATGACCTCCAGACGATCAACGTCCTCCTTAGAGTACTGACGGTATCCCTTAGGCGTACGATGAGGGGTAATGAGCCCCTCATCCTCTAGAAATCTAATTTTTGAGTTCGAAAGATCGGGGTATGCGCCTCGAAGTAGGTTGACGACTTGGCCGATACTCAGATAGTTGCGTTCGGCCATGCCCTACTCACCGGTTTCGATGCGCTCCGGCGTGCTCTCGTGGTAGATGAGCGTGAACGTACCGATCTGAACGGAAGAACCGTCGTGCAGCGGGGCTGCATTGACAATGGCACCGTCGACCCAGGTACCATTGAGCGAGCCTAAGTCCTCGATGCGAGCGCCGAGGCCCTCGCGAATAATGCGCGCATGGCTGCGCGAAACGGTCATGTCATTGAGGAAGATGCCGTTTGCAGGATCGCGACCGATGGTGGTCACGTCGTCCTCGAGCTCAAAGGCGGCACCAGTCTGCGGACCCTTGACGATGGACAGAGCGGGGGCGGTGATGCGCACGTTGGCCATGAGGTCGGGAACGGTGACGTCGCTTGAAGGCACGCGGAATACGCAGGTAGCGTCAGCAGTCTTATCATTCTGAGGCATATTGTTAACCATGTTGTCCATGACAACCCCTAACTTATCGCGGACGTGCCGCAAATAATGAACCGTACGTAATCATACCCCAACGAATCAGTCTTCGATTTCAGGGTTCAGAAAGTCGATGTCCTCGTCCTCGGGATGCGTGAGAGCCTGTTTAATGGCCGCTCCGCCCTTAATGGAGTAGATGACAGCCGTGAGCATGGAGAAGATCACGCCGCCGTACACAAAGAAGATGCCGAGGGGCACCGAGCTTCCGTTGAGGCCCGGGAAGGCCGTGAGGGTTGAAGGTAAAAGTTGCAGGCCGTCAACAACGGGGAAACCGAGCAGCATGAGCGAGAATCCGGTCATGAGCAGCGCTGTGGCAATCTTTCCGGGGAAGACGACATCGATGGGGCGACGGTGATAATGACGAACGATAAGCGTGCCGATGCCCAGATAGATGTCGCGGCCAATAATGAGCACGCAGACCCAGATTGGCAGCTCTCCGCGAACCACCAGTCCCAGCACGCCGGTGAACAGCAGCGCACGGTCGCAGATGGGATCCATGACCTTGCCGAGCCATGAGACCGTCTTAGTCATGCGGGCGATCTGGCCGTCCATCCAGTCGGTGGAGGCGGCAACGGCGTAGATAACGATGGCGATGACGCGGTTGTTATCCGTCACAAATAGGTACAGAAATACCAGGGTGAGGATCAGGCGCGTAAAGGTGATGAAATTGGAGATCGTAAAGATCTTATTCGACGGGTAATCGGAAGTGCCGATAAGCTCCTTTTTGATCTTCTTTTTGATGCCCACAGGACTCCCCCGCTGGTTAACGACAAAACTTTCGATACTATACCCGTTCCGGCGATGTCTATCCAGCAAAGCCATAGAGAGTCCAGACATGTGGAGGGTGTTGTGGGCGGGGCGAGACCATGCATTTGTGTACATCAGCCTCCAAACATTTCGAAAATTTTCGATTTTGGAGGCTGATGTACACGTTTTGATTCGGTGATTACATCGAGCGGGAACGTTGTTGCTTTAAGCAAAATAATCATGGTGATTAAAAACAAAAAAGGTCAGGCACTAGGTGCCTGACCTGCAAACTTCTGGTCGGGACGACTGGATTCGAACCAGCGACCCCTTGACCCCCAGTCAAGTGCGCTACCAAGCTGCGCCACGTCCCGAAGCTTTTGTTTGTTGCTCTGCTCTCGCTCGCAACAGGGAGTATATTAACCCGAAACTTTAGACTTGTGCAAGAACTTTTTTACAAATTTTGAAGCAAGTCCAAAATTGTATCTGCGAGCTGGGGTTTTGTTAGCACGGGAAGCTCTTGCGTACCCGTTGTGCTCACAATCCAGGCCTTGTTAGTGTCGGTTCCAAAGCCCGAATCGGCGCGCGAGACATCGTTGGCGATAATGGCATCGCAGCCCTTGCGGGCCAATTTGCGCTCGGCGTACTCGACAACGTTATCGGTCTCGGCCGCAAATCCGATCACGCACCGCTCGCCCTTCTGGCGCGAGAACTCGGCCAAAATATCGACCGTTTCGACAAGCTCGATGTGATCCAAGCGTTCGTTGGACTTTTTGAGTTTATGGTCGGCAGGGGCCGCGGGGGTGTAGTCGGCGACGGCGGCCGCGCAAATGGCCGCATCGGCCGTCTGGAAGGCGCTTAGGGCCGCCTGGAGCATCTCTGCGGCGGTCTGCACGCGTACGCACGCCACGCCGCGGGGCACATCGAGTGATGTCGGGCCCAACACAAGCGTGACCGCAGCACCGCGGCGAGTGGCCTCCCCCGCCAGGGCGATGCCCATCTTGCCCGACGACCGGTTGCCAATAAAGCGCACCGGGTCGATCGGTTCGTGCGTGGGGCCGGCGGTAATCACGATGCGCTTGCCCGCCAGGTCCTGAGGCGCGGGGTTGAGCACCTCACAGACAGCCTCGACGATGTCCTCGGGCTCGCTCATACGTCCCGTGTCCACGTCGCCGCAGGCAAGGTAGCCGCTGCCGGGTCCCACCACATGGACACCGCGCTCGCGCAGCGTGGCCATGTTGGCTTGCGTCGCCGGCGCCTTCCACATGCCGTTGTTCATAGCGGGTGCGATCACGATGGGTCGCGGCGTCGCCAGCAGCGTGGTGGAGATAAGGTCATCGGCGATGCCGTTGGCCATCTTGGCGATGATATTGGCCGTCGCGGGCGCTACGACCACCAGATCGGGCTCCTGCGCAAGCGAAATGTGGTGGATGGGGTCGGAGGGATCGTCGAATAGGCCCACGGCAACGGGCTCGTTCGTGAGCGCGCAGAAGGTGAGCGGCCCCACGAACTCCGTGGCATGCTCGCTCATGAAGACCTTGACGCGGGCGCCGCGCTTTTGCAGCAGGCGCACGATATTGCACGACTTATAGGCGGCGATCCCGCCGGTAATGCCCAGCAGGATCGTTTTTCCCTCAAGTTGCATTGAATTGTTGGATGCCGCCGTCATCGCTAGACTTCCTTGCTCGGGAGTACCAGGAGGCGGTGGCAGTACGGGCAGTGCGTAATCTCGCTACCGTCGTGGTTGAGGTCGCTCATGGACGATGCCTGCAGCGCGGTGTGGCAGACCGTGGGGATGTTGCCCTGGATGGTCTCGACGGCCAGGCCACGGAACTGCTTGAGCAGACGCTCGTAGTCGGTGAGAACGTCGACCGGCAGCGTGGCAGCAAGCGCGGTGCGCTCCTTAGCGGCGGCGTCAATCTGAGCCTGCAGGTCGGCAGCCTTGGCGCGGGCGGCCTTGGTATCGGCCTTCACGCCCTCCTCGAACTTGGCGATGATTGCCTGCGCGCGGGCCTCGCGGTCGAGCGCCTTCTTGTGGGCGATAACGACGTCCTTGCGGGTGTGCTCGATCTTGTCCAGACGCTTGGCCAGGGTGGCGAGCTCGTTCTCCAGGTCCTGAACCTCGCGGTAGTCGGAGCCGTCGACGTGACGCTTTTTGGCAGCCTCGATGGCGTTGTTGGTCTGAATCTCGGTGGTGTTGAGATCGTCGAGC
>DBFMRS010000014.1:0-26242 GCA_048387515.1 Collinsella sp. | reverse complement strand
CGATGATCCAGTTCATCAGCTGCGAAAACGGGATCGGCCTCATGATGTCGCTCATAATGAGTTCCTCTCTGTAACGCCCGGCGAGACCGCGCGGCGGGCGCAAATACGGTGTAGCGCTAGCACAGCGCCGGCGACCCCGCGGAGGCCGCCTATGCGCGCGCCGGATGTGGCGAAACATCCGACGCGCGCGAATCTACTTGTGAATTAGTAGGTGCGATCGTTGAGCGTGCTCCAGAGCTTCTTGGACTCGGCCATGGTCCACGCGTTGATCTTGTCCTCATCAATGCCAACGAACTCGCGATCCTTGTACAGGACGCGGCCGTTGATGATGGTGGTGCGGCAGTTTTTGCCCATCATGCCAAAGAGCATGTGGCCGTCGATATTCTCCTCGCTCAGCGGCGTAAAGGGCTTGTAGTCCATAACGATAACGTCGGCGGCAGCGCCGGCCTCGAGCACACCGAGCTTGCGATCGAAGTACTTGCTCGCCATCTTGGCGTTGTTCTCGAACAGCATCGTCATGGCCTCGCACCAGCCCACGTTGGGCATGGCGGCGTTGTGGCGCTGAATAATCAGGAAGACCTTAAGGCTCTCGAGCATATCGTGGGTGTAGGCGTCGGTGCCCATGCACACGGGGATGCCGCGGCGGAAGAACTCGAGCACGGGGGCGCAGCCCACGGCGTTGCCCATATTGGATTCGGGGTTGTTGACCAGCCAAGTGCCGGACTCCTTGACGATATCCATCTCGGCAGGCGTCACGTGGATGCAGTGGCCCAACATGGTGTCGGGACCCAGCAGGTTGTGCTGCAGCAGGCGCTCGACGGGGCTGATGCCACCGCGGTTGAGGCGGGAGTCCCACACGTCGTTCATGCCCTCGCACACATGGATGTGGAAGCCGGTCAGGCCGTTGTTGGCCTCGGCCATCTTATCCATGGTCTCGTCCGAAAGCGTAAAGGTAGCATGTCCGCCAAACATGGCGGCGATCATGTGGTTGTCGTTATCGCGACGCTCCTTGGCGGCCCACTGGGCAAATTCGGCGTTCTCGGCAATGGCCTGGTCGCACTTTTCCTGGCCGCGGCGATCGGAGACCTCGTAGCACAGGCACGAACGCATGCCCAGCTCCTGAGCTGCATCCTTAATGGTAAAGAGGCTTCCCGGAATCTCGCAGAAGCTCGCATGGTGATCGAAGATCGTGGTGACGCCATCACGGATGGAGTCCAAAATCGTAGCATAGGCGCTGGCCTTGGTGCCGTCGAGCGTCAGGTTGTCGTCGATCTTCCACCACTGCTGCTCGAGATTCTCCAAGAAGTTGGTGGGGTTGCAGCCCTTAATGGCAAGGCCGCGGGCCAGACCCGAGTAGATGTGGGTGTGGCAGTTGATGAGTCCGGGCATGATGAGGTTGCCCTGGGCATCGACGTACTCGGCATCCGGGTACTTGGCCTTGAGCTCGCGCTCGGGGCCCACTTCGACGATCGTATCTCCGTCAATGGCGACCGCACCGTTTGGAATAAACGGGGTCTGAGCGTTGCGGGTAAAGACGGAACCGTTAGCGACCAGAAGCATGGATGCTCCCTTCAACATCAGAGGCGGGGTTTGACACCTCTGACATGGCGGAGTGCGAAGCGCCGGCCTACACCGGAAACGGGCCCTCTCCCGTCAACGCTTCACCAAAGGGACAAACCCTTTGAAGTGCGGCTTGGTGCCGCATGGCGTCGGCGGACGAGGCGATGCGTCCGCCGACGAATAGCACCGAATTGGTTACTTCTTGCTCTCGGGCAAGACCAGATCCACGGCAGCGTCCTTGGCAGCATCGATGTGCTGAGCCACGACCGGCGTCTGCGGAAGAATCAGGTTAAGGACAATGGCCATGATGGCGGTGGGGGTTACGGCATTGGAGCCGATGACGGTGGGCACCCAGGTGGGCATACCCTCGCCGGCAAGGCAACCGCTGGCCATCCAGATACCCAGGCCAAAGACGACGGAGGTACCGACGATGGTGGTAGTGCGCTGCGTGAGGCCCTCGCGGGTGAACATGCGCACGCCGTTCATGGTGATGGTGCCAAAGACGCCGACGGTCGCGCCGCCGATGACGGGCTGCGGGATAGCGGAAAGGACGGCAGAGAGCTGCGGGAACAGGCCGGCGATGGCAAAGACGGCCGCGATGATCACAAAGACCCACTTGTTGACGACCTTGTTGGAGCAGATGATGCCCACGTTCTGGCCAAGGGCGCTGGTGGGAAGACCGCCCAGCAGGCCGCCGACCATAGAGGTGAGGCCCTGGGACACGATAGCGCCGGAGAGCTCGCGCTCGGTGGGCATACGGTCGATGGAGCCCAGGCAGGCGGCAGAGACGTCGCCGATAACCTGGATGGCAACCATGGGGAACACGACGGCGAGGGTAATGCAGACCTCGGGATCAAACTCGAGCGCATAGGGCATGAGCTTGGGAAGGGCGAAGACCTGGGCGGTGGCGACGCTGGAGAAGTCGATCATGCCAAAGGGAATGGAGACGATCATGCCAACGATCATGCCAAAGAACACGGATCCCAGCTTGAGCGTGCCCTTGCCAAAGTTGGCGAGCGCAAAGACCACGGCGAAGGTGATAAGAGCGACGCACCACGCCTGCGGGGTGCCCCACAGCGGCGTACCCATACCGCCGGCCATGTACTTGACGGCCGTGGGATAGAGAGAGACGCCAATGGAGAAGATGACCGTACCGGTCACGACGGGCGGGAACAGCCACTTGATCTTGCTGTAGGCCAGACCAAAGAGGACCGCGACGGCACCGCCGACAATCTCGCCGCCCAGCAGCGCGCCAAAGCTAAAACCCGAGGCACCCATGGCCTGCAGGGCCGGCAGGAACGCGAACGAAACGCCCATGACGATGGGCAGGCCGCCGCCGATACGACGGAAGGGAGCGAAGGCCTGAAGGGCCGTATCGATCGCCGAAAGAATGAGCGCGACCTGGATGATGTCGGTGCTCTGCTGGCTATTAAAGCCGTAGACGCCGGCCATGATGACCGCCGGGGTAATGATGCCGGCAAACGATGCCAGTACGTGCTGAAGGGCACACGGGATCATTTCCTTAACGGGAGGCATGCCTTCGCGAGTGAACAGGGCTTCAGTGCCGTTCGTAACCGTCTCCTGGGTCATTTGACCACCAATCCTCGAAGTAGTTGTTTTCGCATCTAACGCTCTATTGTGACGCAGTGCGGGGTTGAGGTTGTGCCTTCATTGCATATCGTATTAAAGATGATTCTCATTCTCAATAATAATTTTTTGTTATCAGACTATTCTTCAGCTGAAATATCGCATTTCCGCAGGTCAGGAAAGTGTCTGGTCAAAATACCATCTAACTTTTCTTTTGGTCAACCGTTTACCGCTAAATTCCTACCGTTCGTCTGCATTACGCAATGTACCTGCGGATATACGAGATGATGGGCAGCGTGTTACCATGAGAAAAAATTGTTATGAACATTTCCGATTTCACCCAAAGGAGTTGCCCGTGAACGAGACCGTACGTCGCTTTTTGCCGATGGTCGATTTTCTGGAGCAGATACTCGGCAAAAACAGCGAAATCGTGCTGCACGATTTCTCGGATCCCGACCACGCCATCGTTGATATTCGCAACGGCATCGTGAGCGGCCGCAAGGTCGGCGGTCCCGCCACCGATCTGGCACTCAAGATCATGCACGACGCCAAGTATCGCGACCTGCCGTTTATTACGGGCTACGAGGGGCGCGGTGCCGGCGGCAAGACGTTGGAGTCAGCGACGTACTTTATCCGCGAGAATGACGAGATCGTCGGTATGCTCTGCGTCAACACCGACCTCTCGACCGTGCGCTCCATCAACGCCATGGCGCAGCAGCTCATGGCGTGCTTCGACGCGGCGCCGACGCGCACGGAGCCCGCCCCTATCGAGGTCGAAAGCCTTTCGGAGTCCACACAGGAGCTCATCGACCGCAGCATTGCCGAGTTGCTGAGCACGCGCGGGCTGGATGTGGCGTCGCTTGGTCAGAGCGACCGCGTGGACGTCATTCGCCACCTCAACGGCAACGGGGTGTTCATGCTCAAGGGCGCTGTTGCCTGCGCCGCCACCGCGCTGGGCATCTCGGAGCCCAGCGTCTACCGCTACCTGCAAAAAGTCCGAAAGGAAGGCTAACGGGCAACATGAAGCGCGGCTCCACAAGCGATCCGTCACTTGACAAAAGACCCTGCAGCTCGCACGCGCTGCAGGGTCTTTTTGCATGTCATGTTTAGTTGTGGCCAACGCCTTAGAGAGCGGCAACGACCTCGATCTCGACCAGACCGCCAGCCGGAAGGGCGGCAACCTGGAAGGCGCTGCGCGCGGGGAACGGGGCCTCGAACTTGGAGGCGTAGATCTCGTTCACGGCGGCGAAGTCGGCGATGTCGGCCAGGTAGACCGTGGTCTTGACGACATCGGCAAAGGTAGCGCCGGCAGCGGTCAGCAGGGCCTCGACGTTGGCGAGGGACTGCTTAGCCTGGGCCTCGACGCCCTCGGGCATCTTGCCGGTTGCGGGGTCGATGCCCAGCTGGCCGGACAGGAACACCATGTTGCCGGTCTGGATACCAGGGGAATACGGGCCGATGGCTGCGGGTGCGTTATCGGAAGACACGACGGTCTTGCTCATGTTTATCTCCTTACGATCAGTTGAGAAAGCGTGAGCGCGGCGTTCACACCGGGAGGCACAGTTCGGTCTGAACACCGCGCTTGATTGGGATGGTACTCAAGGTTTCTGTTTGATGCAAGAATATTATCAGCTTGCGAGAATATTTTATCGCCCAACGGTCTCCCCGAACCGCTGAACGGTTCTCATGTGGAGCAGCCAGTCCAAGCTGCTGAAGACTTTATCCCGCTTGGAGCACGGGCATCGCCTGCCGCAACGGCGCCACTATACTTTTGATTATCTGAGCATTTTGAAAGGCAGGATATGACCGCAACCGCCAGTCGAACCACCAACCGCAGACCCGAGCTTTTGGCGCCCGCCGGAGGGCCCGAGCCCTTTGCCGCCGCACTCGCCGCCGGGGCAGACGCCATCTACTGCGGCATGGGCAGCTTCAACGCCCGCCGCAAGGCCACCAACTTTAGCGACGAGGCCTTTGAGCAAGCCTGCCGCGCCGCGCATCTAGCCGGGTCGCGCGTCTACGTCACGGTAAACATCGTCATCAAACAGTCCGAGATGGGCGATGCGCTGCAACTCATCCATCGCTGCTCCACGCTGGGCGCCGACGCCTTCATTATCCAGGACTGGGGCCTGTTCTTTGAGGTCAAGCGCACCATGCCCGGCATCGAGACACATATCTCGACCCAGGCGAACATCCACGACGACCGCGGAACCCTTTGGTGCCGTGAGCAGGGCGCCGACCGCGTGACTCTCTCGCGCGAGCTCTCCATCGACGAGATCGCCGCCATTCACAACGCCGCGCCCGATGTGGACCTCGAGGTCTTTAGCCACGGTGCCATCTGCTTTTGCTACTCGGGCCTGTGCCTGCTTTCGAGCTTTGCCATGGCGGGCCGCTCGGCCAACCGCGGCATGTGCGCCCAGCCCTGCCGCCTGCCCTACGAGCTGATCGACGAGAACGGCCGCTCGCTCTCCCCTGCCGGTCGCGAGCGCGCGCTGTGCCCGCGCGACACCAACACGTCGCAGCTTGTTCGCCGTCTGTATGACGCCGGCGCCGCATCGCTCAAGCTCGAGGGCCGCATGAAGGCCCCCGATTACGTGTATTCCATCGTCGATGTGTATCGTCACCAGATTGATGACATGCTGGCCGGGGTCGCCGTAGATAAGGACGAGGTAGCCGCCCGCCAGCGCCAGCTCAAGCGCTGCTTCAACCGCGACTTTACGCACGCCTATCAGGACGGCACCTCGGGCGACGAGATGATGAGCTATGAGCGTTCCAACAACCGCGGCCAGATCGTAGGCACGGTACTGGGCAGCCGTCTGGCCAACCGCGATGTGCGCGGCCTCAAGCCCGACGACCGCCGTCGGCGCGCCGCCATCGCCCGCATTGAGTTGTTTGAGCCCGTGGGCAAGGGCGACCTGCTGGAGCTTCGCCACGATAACGAGTTTGACCAGTTCCTGACCACCATTGCCGCCGATGATGCCGCCGCCGGTGACATCATTGAGTGCCGCGTGCCCCGCAGCATGCCCGAGGGCTGCCGCGTCCGCGTGATTCGCAGTCAGCGCGCCATCGACGCCGCTGGCGCCGCGCTCAAGCGCGATGTGCTGCGCCGCCGAGCTGTTGACGTGTCCGTCGTGGCGCGCCTGGGCGAGCCGTTTACTGTCACACTCACCTGCTGTGACAACCCCGCGCTCACCGCCACCGCCACGGGCTTCACCGTCGAGGCCGCCAAGACCCGCGCCATCGAGGCATCCGATCTGGTTGAGCACGTCGGGCGCATGGGCTCCTCTCCCTTTGAGGCCGCAAGCTTTGACGTTTCGCTCGACGCCGGCTGCGGTATGGGCTTTTCCGCCGTGCACAAGGTGCGCGCCGCCGCTTGTAAGGCGCTGGAAGAGGCCATTCTGGCACCGTACGAGGAGCGCGAGAAAACGCTCGAGTTGCCGGTGCTCGACAAATGTACGCGCCCCATGCCCAAGCACTACCGCGACGAGCCGCAGATCTGCGCCACCGTCACCTCGCTCGAGGCCGCCGAGGCAGCCCGCGCGGAGGGTGCAACGCGCATCTATATGACCACCGACGCGCTCGAGGCTGTCGGACTCTCCCCTGCCGATGCATTTGAGCAGGGTATCGTGCCCGTACTCGACGAGGTCTGCCGCGCCGTCGACCACGAGCGCGTCGATCCTTGGATCAATGCCGGAGCCACCGTCGCCGTCGGCAATATCTCCGAGCTCGCCGTAGCCGCTCATGCCGGCGCCACGTCCGAGATTCGCTCTTGCCTGCCGGTGCATAACACGCCCTGCATGGAGGCACTTGCCGAGCGCGGAGCCGGTGCGTTTTGGCTCTCGCCCGAGATCACGCTCGACGAGATCGTCTCGCTTGGCACCGCCGCGCCCGCAGCCCTGGGCATCACTGTGTTCGGCCGCCCGCGCGTTATGACGAGTGAGCACTGCATCCTGCAGGTGGCCAATGGCTGCATCCACGATTGCGCTAACTGCCGCCTGCGCGCCCGCAAGCTGTCACTCAAGAATATCGACGGCAAGGTCATGCCCGTACGCACCGACATCCATGGCCGCTCTCGCCTGTACGACGCCTACCCCATCGACCTCACGCCGCAGGTTCCTCAGCTGCTCGATGCCGGCGTGCGTCGTCTCATGGTAGACGGAACGCTGCTCGAGACAGATGAGGTGGGCCGTGCCGTCGCCCGCGTCCGTCGTGCCGTCGAAGCAGCACAGGCCGGCCGCAAGCCCGCCGCCCGCCTGCGCAGCGCCACCTCGGGCTGCATGTTTGTGGGAATTAGCTAACCGAAAGGCTTACACGTGAACGAAGAACCTCAAGTCCTTTACTGCGACGCCTGGCTCATGGCCATCGACAAGCCCGCCGGCATGATCGTCCACGGCGACGGCACCGGCGAGCGCACGCTCACCGACTACGCCAGCGACCTGCTGCTGGCGATGGGTGACGGCTTTGCCGCGACCGACATGCAGCCGCTCAACCGCCTGGACCGCAACACCACCGGCGTGGTGTTGTTTTCGCTCGACAAACAGACGCAGCCCGCCTTTGACCAAATGGTCATCGACCACGCCTTCGAAAAGCACTATCTGGCGCTGGCCGAGGGCAAGATCGACTGGAACGAGAAGCTCATCGACAAGCCCATCGCCCGCGACCGTCACGACAGCCGAAAGATGCGCGTCGGCGCCAGCGGCAAGCCGTCTCAAACTCGCGTGAAGGTGCTCAAACGTCTTAAGAGCCGTCGTGGCCTGCCCGCGCGCTCGTATATCGATGTCGAGTTGCTCACCGGCCGCAAGCACCAAATCCGTGTGCACCTGGCAAGCGAGCATCATCCCCTGGTTGGCGACGACCTGTACGGAACGCCGCGCCCCTGCGGCCTGATGCTCCACGCCCACAGCGTGTCCTTCACGCATCCCGTAACCGGCGAGCACATCCACATCGAAGCCCCCTGCCCCTGGGAGCCCTAAAACCTGCCGAAAAGGGACAGGTTTATTTTGGTAGGTTTTATCTGGGCAAACGTCAAAACCACCACAAAGGGTCCTGCCCCTTCGCGGTGGTTTTGGCCTTAGCCCGTCCCCTGCTGTTAGACCGTGATGACGTTGTCCATTGCCCGGTACTTGGCGGGGACCTCGCCTGCGGTAATAATCGTTGCATCGCGGAAGTCCGCGAACTTGACGGGCGCCACCATGCCAAATTTACTGGCGTCCGAGATTACGAAGCGTTTGGCGGTATGGCGCATCGAGATACGCTTGACCTGTGCTTCCTCGATATCCGGTGTGGTGAGACCTTGCTCGGCGGCGATGCCGTTGGATCCCCAAAAGCCGCAGTTGAAGTTATAGCGGTCCAGGGTTGCCAAGGCATCGGGGCCAACGAGCGCCTCGGTCTCGGGTTTAAGCTCGCCGCCCAGAACCACGGTACGCATGCCGCGCAAAGCAAGGTGCTGAGCATGGAGCACGGAATCGGTCACATAGGTGACGCCGTCGAGACGCGGAAGATGCTCGATGATCTTGAGGGTCGTTGAGCCCGAATCGATATACACAAAGCTATCGGGCTCCACCAGGGCCGCGGCACGAGCACAGATGCGCTCCTTGTCATCGTTATGGAGATCACTGCGCTCGCTGATCGTCAAGTCGCGCGTCACGTGCGCGCGCTCCAGACTCGTCGCGCCTCCGTGCACCTTGGCGATACGGTGTGCGCGGTCGAGCGTCTGCAGGTCGCGCCGAATGGTGGACGGTGTCACGCCCAGGGCTTCAGCAAGCTCCGGCACGGTAACCGAGCCAGCCTGCTGCACCATCGACACGATCGCGTTGAGCCTATCTTCCGCAAGCATCGCTTACTCCTCCTCGGGGTACACGACTCCCCAGTCGGCGCGAAGCTTGGTCATAAGCTCCATAACATCAGAAGCATAATCCAGCAGCTCGCGCTTCGAATCATCGCCGGCAACGGCCTTCTCCAGGTCGGCCATCTCGTAGCACAGTGCGTAGGCTTCGGTGCCAGCGTGGACCTCCTCACGGTGACCGTCCGCAGTCCACACGATGGTCGCATGGTCGGCGCGCGGATACTCGTTGACCTCGATATAGCACTTATCGAAACTGATGACCGAGCGCTTGGGCTGTTTGGAGTGGAGCGTAAGGCTCACGACGCCCAGCTGCTGCTCGGCGTTACGGCAGACAATGCCGCCCGCAACGTCAACACCGGTCTCACAGGTGTTGCCCAGCGAGACAACCTCAGCGGGTTGGCTGGCCATAAACAGGCGCATGACGGAGAGCGCATACACGCCAATGTCGAGCATGGAGCCGCCGGCAAGGCTACGGTTATAGAAGCGGTTGGTCAGGTCCCCGTACTCCTTATAGCTGCCAAAGTTGAGCTGGGCGAGGTTCATGCGACCAAAGTCGCCCGCATCCATGCGACGGCGCAGCTCCTGATACAGCGGCATGTGGAGCACCGTGGTGGCGTCCATAAGGACGACGTTGTGCTCGTCGGCGATGGCACGCGCCTCGTCGAGCTCAGCGGAATTGAGGGTAATGGCCTTCTCGCAGAGCACGTGCTTACCAGCTGCCAGAGCGGCTCGCAGGTAGGTGATATGCGTGTTGTGCGGCGTGGTGATATAGACGGCGTCGATGTCCGGATCGGCGTAGAGGTCCTCGACCGTCTCGTACACCTTCTCGACGCCATACTGCTCGGCAAAAGCCTGGGCTTTGGAAAGCGTACGGTTGGCGACACCCGCGAGCTTGCGGCCGGCCAGCGCGAGGGACTGGGCCATTTGGTTGGCGATAACACCGCACCCGATCACTGCCCAACGGAGCTCGGGAGCCGTAAAGATGTCGTTAGGGAACGGCTTGTCCTGGACCGAAGCAAATGCTGCTTTGGCGGCTGCCGCGGCGTCGAGTGGAGCCTGCTTGGAATCTGCCATTATGTGTCTCCTGTGTCATAGAACGTCTTGCATTTCTGACAGCTCTATATTCGCACAAACACGCGCGTCTGTGCGCGTTTTTGCGTATCTCACCGCTAAACGGTCATTATTGCCCCGTAAACGGCGCATATATACGCATAGGTGCGTAATTAAACGCAATCTAACGCGCATAAACGCGCACACAAGCAATTTATACAGCACGACCCGCTCATTTATGCTTACCCAGTTTGGGTACTCATTTAAGTCTGTCCCCAATGAGTACCCAATGATTAGGGATCAAAAAAGGCCCGGATGCCGTGGGGCATCCGGGCCTTTGCTAGCAACTTGATGTTGCGGGCAGCTTAGAACTTGTGGCCGCACTTCTTGCAGACGCGCAGCTTGTTCTTGCCGTCCTTCTCGTGACCGACGCGGGTAACCTTACCGCACTCGGGGCAAACGAGATTGACGTTGGAGGCGTCGATGGGAGCCTCCTGCGAAACGATGCCGCCCTGCTGGTTGGCAGCGTTGGGCTTGACGGCCTTCTTGACGACCGAAACGCCCTCGACAACGACCTTGTTCTCGGCGGGGAGAGCACGCAGGACAACGCCCTGCTTGCCGCGATCCTTACCAGAAAGAACCTGGACCTTATCGCCCTTCTTGATATACATATATCTCCCCTAACTACAGGGTCTCGGGAGCGAGCGAGACGATCTTCATGTACTTCTTGTCACGAAGCTCGCGAGCGACGGGCCCGAAGATACGGGTGCCGACGGGCGAACCATCGTTGTTGATGACAACGCAGGCGTTCTCATCAAAGCGAATGTAGGAGCCATCCTTGCGGCGGATCTCCTTAACGGTGCGAACGACGACGCAACGGACAACGTCCTTCTTCTTGACGTTGGCGCCAGGGGTAGCCTCCTGGACAGCACCGATGAACACATCGCCGATGCCTGCATAACGACGCTTGGAACCGCCAAGCACCTTGATGCAGCGAATCTTGCGAGCGCCGGAGTTGTCGGCGACGTTCAGCATGGTTTGCATCTGAATCATGGTAGATGTTCCTCCGAACTAAGAACCGAAGAGAGGTGCGCAGCCCTTATACGGCCCGTGGTATGCAAGCCAGGCATACGCACATCTTCGGAAACGTACAAGTCGTAAGAGCGACTGCTTATTTAGCGCGCTCGACGACCTCGATGAGGCGCCAACGCTTCATCTTGGACATAGGACGGGTCTCCATAACGCGGACGGTGTCGCCCACGCCAGCCGTGCACTCCTCGTCGTGAGCGTGCAGCTTCTTGGAGCTGGTCATCATCTTGCCGTACTTGGGGTGACGCTTGCGCTCGGTGATGGTGACAACGATGGTCTTGGCACCGGAGACGGAGGTAACGACACCCGTACGGACCTTACGCGAGTTACGCGAATCAGTCATGTTCTCTCCTTAGGTCCTACTCGGCGACAGCGGACTTCTCCGCTGCGATCTCGCGGGCGCGCTGCTCCGTGAGGACGCGAGCGATGTCCTTCTTCACGGTGTTGACGCGAGCGGTGTTGTCCAGCTGGCTGGTGGCCATCTGGAAACGAAGGTTAAAGAGCTCGGCGCGCATTTCCTTCAGCTTCTCAACGAGCTGAGCGTCCGAGAGCTCACGAATCTCTGCGGGCTTCATTAGTTCTCCTCCTTGGCGGCGGCGGCGTCCTCAGCAGCCCACTTGGCCTCGAGAGCGGCCTCCTCAGCCATCTCCTTCTCGATGCGCTGCTCGGCGTTCTTGGCAGCAACAATCTTGGTCTTGATGGGAAGCTTGTGCTGTGCAAGACGCAGAGCCTCGCGAGCGACCTCCTCGGGCACGCCCTTGACCTCGAACATGATGCGGCCGGGCTTGACGACGGCCACCCACTCCTCGGGGTTACCCTTACCAGAACCCATGCGAGTCTCGGCAGGCTTCTTGGTGATGGGCTTATCGGGGAAGATCGTGATGTAGACACGACCGCCACGCTTCATGTAGCGGGTCATGGCAATACGAGCGGCCTCGATCTGACGGTTGGTGATCCAATGGGCCTCGAGAGCCTGGATACCAAACTCGCCGAAATGCAGCTCGGTATTACCCTTGGCCTGGCCCTTCATGGAGCCACGCTGCACCTTGCGGTGAAGAATACGCTTAGGGGCAAGCACTACTGACCCCTCCTCTCGGAGTTACGACGACGAGGACGGGAAGAGCCCTCGAGTGCAGGGTTGGGAACAGGCTGGCCCGGGAGCTTCTCGCCCAGGTAGATCCAGACCTTCACGCCGCAAGCGCCCATGGTGGTGCTGGCGACAGCCGTGCCGTAGTCGATCTTGGCACGGAGGGTGTGCAGAGGCACGCGACCCTCACGGTACCACTCACGACGGCCCATCTCGGCACCGCCGAGACGACCGGAGCACTGGATACGGATGCCCTTAGCGCCGGCCTTGCGGGCGGACTGGACAGCCTTGCGCATAGCGCGACGGAAGGCAACGCGGCCCTCGAGCTGCTCGGCGATAGACTGAGCAACGAGGTTGGCGTCGAGCTCGGGGCGCTTGATCTCGACAACGTCGACGGAAAGCTGGCCCTTGGAGACGCCAGCGACCTTCTCGAGCTCGGTGCGGAGGGTATCGATCTCGGCACCCTTCTTACCGATGACAACGCCGGGGCGAGCGGTGAGGATGATGACCTTCACCTTGTCGCCAGCGCGCTCGATCTCGACGCGGGAGACAGCTGCGCGGGAAAGACGCTTCTCGAGGTACTTGCGGATCTCGAGATCGTTACCGAGGGTCTTAGCGTAATCCTTCTCTGCGAACCAGCGGGAGCGCCAGTTCTCGGTGATGCCAAGACGGAAGCCGGTGGGGTAGACTTTCTGACCCATACAGCTTTACGCCTCCTTTCGAGGAGCAACGACGACGGTGATGTGGGAAGTACGCTTCAGAATACGAGAAGCGGAACCCTTGGCGCGGGGACGGATGCGCTTAAGCGTCGGACCCTCGTCAACATAGGCAGCGGCGACAACCAGGTTGTCGGCACGCAGACCGTTGTTGTTCTCGGCGTTCGCAACGGCGGAACGGAGAACCTTCTCGACATCCACGGCGACGGCGCGGTCGCAGAAGTGGAGGATGCCGAAGGCCTGAGCGACAGGCTTGCGGCGGATCAGATCGACCACCAGGCGGGCCTTGCTGGGGGAAACACGCACGTACTTAGCGACGGCGCGAACCTCGGTGGCCTCAGTTTCAATAGACTTAGTTGCCATTTACGGTTAACCCCCTATTTGGCCTTGTGGCCACGGAACGTACGAGTCGGCGCGAACTCGCCGAGCTTGTGACCAACCATGGACTCGGTAACATACACGGGCACATGCTTGCGGCCGTCGTGGACGGCGATGGTGTGACCAACCATCTCGGGGAAGATGGTGGACGCGCGGGACCAGGTCTTCACGACGTCCTTCTTGCCAGCCTCGTTCATCGCGGTGATACGCGAGAGAAGGCGAGTCTCCACGAACGGGCCCTTTTTGAGACTTCTGCTCATAAGTGCTTTCTCCTAAAACTCGGTATCCGAAATTACTTCTTACGGCGACGAATGATGTGCTGGTTCGAGACCTTCTTCTTGCGCGTACGAAGGCCCTTCGTCGGCTTACCCCAGGGGGTAACGGAGGGACGACCAGAGGTATGGTTCTTGCCCTCGCCACCGCCGTGCGGGTGGTCGACAGGGTTCATGACGGTACCGCGGACGGTCGGGCGCACGTTCATGTGACGCTTACGGCCGGCCTTGCCGATGACGATGTTGGAGTGATCGGCGTTGCCGACCTCACCGACGGTGGCGCGGCAGGTAACGAGGATGCGGCGCATCTCGGAGGAAGGCATACGGACGATAGCGTACTTGCCCTCCTTACCCATCAGCTGGCAGGAGTTACCGGCGGAACGGGCGATAGCAGCGCCCTTGCCCGGCTGGAACTCAACGGCGTGGATGAGCGTACCGACGGGGATGTCGGCGAGGGGCAGAGCGTTGCCCGGCTTGATGTCGGCGTCAGAACCGGACATGATGGTCTGACCGACCTCGAGGCCCTTGGGGGCCAGGATGTAGCGCTTCTCACCGTCAGCGTAGTGCAGCAGAGCGATGCGAGCGGAACGGTTCGGATCGTACTCGATCGTGGCAACCTTGGCGGGCACGCCGTCCTTGTTGCGCTTGAAGTCGATCACGCGGTAACGACGCTTCACGCCGCCGCCCTGGTGGCGGGTGGTGATGCGGCCGTTGTTGTTACGACCGGCCTTCTTGGGCAGGGGCTCGAGAAGAGACTTCTCGGGCTTGGTGCAGGTGATCTCGGAGAAGTCGGAGATCGTCTGCCAACGCCTACCAGCGGAGGTCGGCTTAAGGTGCTTTACAGCCATTACAATCCCTTTCAATAGGAATCCGTTAGCCATCGCAGACAGGGATTCGAGGTTCTGCCTCGGGTGCGATGACACCGGACGTATACACGGTTCCGGGCGTGTCCATTTTATACGCCCAAAACCTTGAGCTCTCGCCTCCCCTTTTTGGGAGGCATGAGCTCACTCAACAGCAGCGAGTCTTAGGCCTGGTTGCCAAAGACCTCGATGGTGTCGCCCTCGGCCAGCGTGACGATGGCCTTCTTCCAAGAACGGGTCTTGCCGGCGACATAGCGCACGCGCTTGGTCTTGGGCTTGACCGTCAGGGTGTTCACGCGAACGACCTTGACGCCGAAGATCTCCTCGACAGCGTCCTTGATCTGATACTTGTTAGCATCCTTGGCGACCTCGAACGTGTACTTGTTCAGCTCCATGCCGGAGAAGGAACGCTCGGACACGATCGGACGGATGATGATCTCGTGGGCGGTCATTTATGCAAGCACCTCCCCGAAGTGAGCGGCGATGTCGGCGGGCATCAGCACGGCATTGTTGTTGACGAGATCGTAGGTGTTGGCCTCGTCAGCGGTGATGATGAACGTCTTGGGAATGTTGCGGAACGACAGGTAGGCGTTGACGTCCTCATCGCGAACGATGATGGTCAGACGCTTGCCCTCAAGGCCGAGAGCCTTGAGCATGGCGACGGCAGCCTTGGTGGAAGGCTTCTCGAAGCCGTAGTCGTCGACGAGCACGAGCTCGCCATCGGCCAGCTTGGCGGACAGCGCGGAGCGCATAGCCAGCTTGACCTCCTTGTTGTTCATACGCTTAGCGTAGGAACGGGGCTTGGGGGCGAAGACAACGCCACCGTGACGCCACTGGGCAGCACGGATGGAACCCTGGCGGGCACGGCCGGTGCCCTTCTGACGCCAAGGCTTCTTGCCGCCACCGGAAACCTCAGAGCGGCCCTTAGCGGACTGGGTGCCCTGACGCCAAGAGGCCATCTGGCACTTGACGATGTGGTGCATAACGTGGATGTTCGGCTCGATGCCGTACACCTCAGCGGCGAGCTCGGCCTCGGCGACCTTCTTGCCCTCGCTGTTCTTTACTTCAAACTTTGCCATTTAAGTGTTCTCCTTGGTATGACGCTGGGCTAAATGGGCTGGGCCCTTAGGCCATACGGATGGCGACGAGACCATTCTTGGCACCCGGGACAGCGCCCTTGACCAAGATGAGGTTCTGCTCGGCATCGATGCGGACAACGGAAAGGTTCTTGACGGTAACGCGCTCGTTACCCATGTGACCGGCCATCTTGACGCCCTTGAGGACGCGCGCAGGATAGGCGCACTGACCGATAGAACCGGGGTGACGCTGGAAGTGAGAACCATGCGTCATAGGACCGCGGCGCTGACCCCAGCGCTTGATGCGACCCTGGAAGCCCTTACCCTTGGAGGTACCGATGACGTCGACCTTCTCGACATCAGCGAAATCAGCGACGGTGACGACCTCGCCGACCTTGTGCTCCTCGCCGTTCTCGACGCGGACCTCACGAAGGAAACGGACAGGCTCGACGCCAGCCTTGGCGAAGTGACCAGCCATGGGCTTGTTCACGTTCTTGGCCTTGATGTCGCCGAAACCGATCTGGACGGCGTCATAGCCGTCGGTTGCCTGAGTTTTAACCTGCGAGACAGCGCAGGGGCCAGCCTGGATGACCGTGACGGGAACGACGTTATCGTTCTCGTCCCAAACCTGGGTCATGCCAATCTTGCGGCCGAGAATCATGCTGATCAAGATATGATCCCAACTCTCGCGTGGTCTTGGGACAATGCGTACACCACCGAGCGTACGCCCCTAGAGGACCACTACTTACACGACGTGCTCCCCAGCCTTGTATTTCGCCTGAACTACCTGACAACCCTATTAAGCAGGCATTTTGTCCAGCCAGAATACTCCCCTGGTTACACACAGCTGTTTAGTATACACGGCTGCGGGCGTATCCATCGAGATTCATATTTCACTCACATTGTTTACGCAGGTAAAGTGCGTGGCACGTTCCCAGTGTGCGGCGGAGGGGGCGGGCCTGAGACATATTAAGGTTGCTGCTCTACAGTCCTGCTCACGACGGAGAGCACATTAAGTGCTCTCCTGTTCGTGCGGAACTCGCGACAACCTTAATATGTCTCAGGCCCGCCCCCTCCGCCGCACACTGGGAACGCCACGTTGATGTCTGCTAAACCTTGCTCGCTCAGGCTAATGACTTTGTTGAGGGTCCACTATTTGCTGAAGGGTGAACTGGCATTGCATTGGCTCACCTTTTGCTTGTGGCTTTGCCTCATCGAAATTGAAGATCATGATGGCGCAGTTGGGGAGCTTTGCTGGGAGTTCGAAGCCCTCTGGGGCGGCGGCTTTGATGAATTGGCGGCTGGCGCTGCCGTGGCTTACTGCCAGGACGGTTTCAACATCATCGGCGCTCATGAGATTAGCGAGCGTGCTTACCATACGCTCTTGCAGCGCCTGACTTCCCTCCCCTCCGAAGGGGATTAAGTCCTCGCCCGGATCCCAGACGTCGGTAGGCAGTGCGTCGTGCGGGCCCCCTTCAAAGGAGCCATAGCAGCGTTCGATGATGCCTTCGCAGGGCTCGACGGCGGCGTCCGGGCCGAGGAGCTCGCCTGCGACGAGCCGAGCCGTGGCCATGGCTCGGCTTAAAGGAGACGAGACTACCTTGTCGGGGGTGACGTCGCGGGCTTTAAGCCATGCGGCGGCCTTTGCGGCCTGCTGACGGCCCAAGTCCGTTAGCGGTGAATCGCAGCGGCCCTGGACGAGCTTTTTGACGTTGAACTCCGTCTGGCCGTGGCGGAGCAGATACAGTCTCTTCATATTCTCCCCTTCTGTATAACTAGCTTTACCGGCGCGGCCCTACTCGTGGGTATGGCCTACGTAGTCTTCATCGATCGTAATCTTGGCAATTGACTTGGGATATTCCGATTCGACTCGTTGTGCCAGCGCGTGCTTTACGTCTTCGGCACTCACCTGCAGATCCGAGGGACGCACGCAGTCGAAGATCACATTGGTGTGCGTGGGGCCCGGAACACAGCGAAGGTCGTGAATCGAAAGGCGGTTATCGATCTGTTGGGCCATGGCGTTAATGCGTAAACGCATGCTCGTCACCTTTGGATCGTCGGTCACGATGGGGTCGTAATGGAGCGTGACAATCATGCCGTCTTCGTTCCTAAACGCCTGCTCAATATTGTCGAGCGTGTCGTGGCTTTCCAGCGGGCTGGCCTCGGCCGCCATCTCTGCGTGAGCGCTTGCGAACTTCCTGCCCGGGCCGTAGTCGTGAACCATCAGATCGTGAACGCCCAAAACACCGGGATAGCTCATGATCTTATCTCGAATGTGCTTGACCAGCTTAGGATCGGGCGTCTGGCCCAAAAGCGGGCTCACCGTATCCTGGATGAGTTCAAAACCGCTCCAGCCAATATAGGCGCCAACGGCAAGGCCGACCCATGCGTCAAGATTGATGTGCGTCACCTGCGAAACAATTGCGCACGCCAGCACGGCGCCCGTAGCAAGGACATCGTTCTTGGAATCTTGCGCGGTCGCATGCAGCGTCTCGGACTCAATGCGATCGCCGAGCTTTTGGTTGAGGGCCGCCATCCAGAGCTTTACGACCATCGAAAGCACGAGAACTGCCACCAGGGCAAGCGAGAACTCGACAGGTTCGGGGTGGATGACGCGCTCAACCGAGGACTTCACCAGCTCAACGCCAATCAGCAGCACGAGTGCCGCCACGACCAGACCCGAGAGATACTCGTAGCGACCGTGGCCGTAAGGATGCTCGGGGTCGGCCGGCTTGCTCGCCAGCTTAAAGCCCAGCACGCTCACGATATTCGAGCTGGCATCGGACAGGTTGTTCATGGCATCCGCCACAATCGAAACCGATCCCGAAACCACACCAATTGCACCCTTCGCAGCACAAAGCGCAACATTGGCGACAATACACACCATGCCAGCTAACGTGCCCACACGCGCACGATCGCCCTGTGCGCGCCTAACAATCCACTCGACCATCTACATCCGCCCCCACGGTACTACCTATATATCTATTGCTCAAACGGATTGTAGTGTAGCCACTTTGTCCTCAAGATACAAAAGGCCGCAGCCCACACGAGCCACGGCCTTGGAGTGCGACATGCGGGACTGCACCTTTGTCAATCGATTTATGCGCTTGCCTCGGCCACGCTCTTCGAGGTTTTGGGCGAATCGGCTCCGTCCCCCGTCGCCTGCCCCTTCGCCGGCACCACGCCAAAGCAGTAGCTCAGCGCCGCAGACACCGCAAATGCCACACCGCCGGCAAAGCAGCACCACAGCAGGTTCGAAAAACCACCTGTGGCAAAGCCAATGACCATGAGGACATTCGTCATGCCGATGGTATAGGCCGTAACGTGGCCCACGGCAGCAACAAGGCCTCCGACAGCGCCGCCAATGGCCATGCACGTCAGGCACCTGCCATATTTAAAGCCGCAACCGTACAGCGCCGGCTCGCTTACGCCGCCAAGAACACCCGAGATTGAATAGCCCAGCATGAGCGCCTTCTCGTCCTTATCCGCAACGCGGAGCGACGCACCAAAGGGCATGCCCCAAACGGCAAACGTTGCCATCGTCGCGGCGATCAGGATGCACGAATCCGTTCCCATACTCATAAACTGCGCGTAGGCGAGCGATAGGACAACGTTGCTGACGCCCGCGATCTTAAGGAACTCCCAGCCCGCGGCAAGCCCCATGAGCGTGAGCAGCGACACGATGCCACCGGAATTGCCAAGCATAAACATAAGCTTGCCCAGCAACATTCCCAGATAGCTGCCCGCCGGCGCCGTGATACACAGGGATACCGGAACCATGACGAGCATGGTTGCAAACGGAACGAACGAAAACGCCACGGCCTGGGGGATAACGCGCTTAAAGAAACACTCCACTCGCCATAGCACGGGCACCGAGATGAGAACCGGAATAACGGTCGTCGTGTAATCGTTGACCGGCGCGGGAAGCAGGCCATACACGGAAGTCATCGATGCCCCCGTCGTCGGTGCGGCATCGACGAGCTTAAGCAAATCGGGCGCAATCAATACGCCACCCAGCATCATGCCCAGCTGCTCCGAGCAACCGAGCTGGCGAGCGGCCGCCCAACCAAGATAAATGGGCAAAAAGTAGTAGCCGGCGTTATAGAGCCAACTGTAGAACAGGCGATAGATTTCGGAATCGGCAGACCACAGGCCCAGCATGCCTTCGCCCATAATGACGGCGACGGTGCGGAACAACGCCGCGCAGACAATAAACGGCAGCGCCGACATCATGCTTTTGGACAGATAGTCCACCACGGCCATGGCGTTTGATGAAACCGTCGTTGTAAACGAGGTGTTAGAAACTTGTGACATGGAACGCCTTTCTCAATGTGACATGCGGACTGACCCTTTGTCACATCGTGCGGTACTGACCGATTGCGCGGTACTTTTCGTAGCGGAGGTTTGTGAGGGTCGCGTCGTCGAGCCGCCCAAGCGTATCGAAGGCAGCAAATGCCGAGGACATGACGGCGCCGGCGATCTCCTCATGCGACAGGCCCCTATCGTCGACAACGTCGTCGATGATGCCGAGCGCCAACAGATCGGGGGCTGTGAGCTTAAGCGCCTCGGCGGCCTCATTCGCGCGCTCGGTATCCTTCCACAGGATCGACGCACAGGCCTCGGGGCTCACGACCGAATAGGCCGAGCTCGAGAGCATCAGGATGCGGTCGGCCACGGATAGCGCCAGCGCGCCACCAGAGCCGCCCTCGCCTGTCACCACCGAGACAATCGGCGTCTTAAGGCCGCTCATCTCCACGAGATTCTGGGCAATCGCCTCGCCCTGACCGCGCTCCTCGGCACCGATGCCGCAAAACGCGCCCGAAGTATCGACCAGGCACAGAACCGGTCGACCAAACTTTTCGGCCTGGCGCATAAGGCGACGCGCTTTGCGGTAGCCCTCGGGATGCGCCATGCCAAAGTTGCGGCGCATACGCTCTTTGGTCGTGGTGCCGCGCTCGATGGCGATGACCGTTACGGGGCGTCCGTCTTTCCAGCCAATGCCAGCCACCACAGCGGCGTCGTCGCCAAAGTAACGGTCGCCGTGCAGCTCCACAAATCCATCCAGGCCCAGCGAGATCATCTCACCCGCCGTGGCGCGATCTGCCGAGCGGGTCTGCTTGACAATCTCGAGCGCGGTTTTTGGTGCCGGCGAGCGCTTAAACAAGTGTCCCAGCTTTTTGCCGCGGCGACCCGCATGCACGATCTCATGCGGTGCCCCCAGGCTGGGCGCATGCCCTTCGTGCAGCGCCAACAGCTCGCCTACCGTGAGCGCAATCTCGCCACGCGGAACAACGGCATCGCAAAAGCCGTGCTCCAGCAAAAACTCGGAGCGCTGGAATCCCTTGGGCAGGCGCTTGTGCATGTTCTGCTCGATCACGCGCGGGCCGGCAAATGCCGTTAGGGCATCGGGCTCGGCCAGGATAATGTCGCCCTCCATGGCAAAGCTCGCGGTTACGCCTCCGGTCGTGGGGTCGGTGAGCACCGTAATATACAGGCCGCCCGCCTCGCTGTGGCGCCTAACCGCCGCAGAAATCTTGGCCATCTGCATAAGCGAGGTCACGCCCTCCTGCATGCGCGCACCGCCCGAAACGGTAAAGCCGACAACTGGCAATCCCAGCTCGGTCGCACGCTCAAATGCGCGACAGATCTTCTCGCCCACCACGGAGCCCATCGAGCCCATCATAAAGTTGGCGTCCATAAAGAAGAGCGCGGTATCGCAACCGCAGATTTTGCCCCTGCCGCACACAACGGCATCGCGCTCGCCCGAACGCTCGCTCACGCTCTTGAGCTTGTCGGCATAGCCGGGAAACGAGAGGAAGTCCTCCGACGCCAGATTGGCATCCCATTCCTCAAACATGCCCTCGTCGACCGTCATGCGCATGCGCGCGCGACCGCTCACGCGAAAGTGTTTGCCGCAACGAGGGCAGACCTCGAGGTTGTCGTGCAGGCGTGCCTCATCGATCACGCGGCGGCACTCCGGGCACTTGATAAACACGTGGCGCGCGGGAAACTCGGCGCACGACTCGGTCATCGGCCCCTCGAGGACGTTGACCGTCTTCGCTTTTCTATTCATCAGCATAGAGATGCCCCATCAGATCGGTGTGGTACATGCCCGACAAGAACTCGTCGTTTGCCAGCACGTCGAGCTGAAGCTCGCTGTTTTCGCTCACGCCTTCAATCACGAGCTCGCCCAGGGCCGAGCGCATCTTGCGAATGGCTCCATCACGCGTGGGCGCACACACGATGAGCTTGCCGAGCATGGAGTCGTAGTACGGCGGAACTGTCGCACCGGTAAACATGGCGGAATCCCAGCGCACGCGCGGACCACCCGGCACGCGCAACGTGGTGACCGTTCCACATGACGGCAGAAAGTCCGGCGTTTCGGCATTGATGCGGCACTCCATGGCGTGGTTGCGGACCGGCATGTCCTCTTGCTCAAAGGGCAGAGGTTGGCCGGCTGCCACGCGCAGCTGCCACTTGACCAAGTCGGTATCGGTCACAAACTCCGTAACCGGATGCTCTACCTGCAAGCGCGTGTTCATTTCCATAAAGTAGAAATTGCCGTCGTCCGAATACAGGAACTCGATGGTACCGGCTCCTTCGTAGCCGACGGCACGAGCCAGGTCACGCGCCGCCTTGTGCATGCGAGCACGAATGTCGTCGTGTCCGTCGAGGCACGGCGCGGGGCTCTCCTCGATCAGCTTTTGGTTGCGGCGCTGCACCGAGCACTCACGCTCGCCAAGCGAAAACACATGGCCCTGCTTATCGGCCATAATCTGCACCTCGACGTGGTGCGCCGGCGCGACAAACTTCTCCATGTAGCACTCGCCGTCGCCAAAAACGGCCTCGCCCTCGGCACGCGCCTCGATAAACGCCTTTGCCGCATCTTCCACACGCTCGACCTTGCGAATGCCGCGACCGCCACCACCGGCACGCGCCTTAATAAGCACGGGGCAGCCAATGCGCTCGGCCTCGTCCGTTGCCTCCTCGGGGCTTTTGAGCAAATCGCAGCCCGGAACGATGGGCACGCCCGCCGCGGCAGCCGTTCGACGTGCGGCGTCCTTGTCGCCCATGCTGTCGATTACCTCGGCCGAAGGACCGACAAACGCCAGGCCATACTTGTCGCAGTCGCGCACGAAGCTCGCCTTCTCGGAAAAGAAGCCATAACCGGGATGAATTGCCTTAGCTCCCGACTTTACGGCACAGGTGAGCACGGCATCGTCGTTGAGATAGCTCTCGGCAAGACGCGGGCCGCCAATGCAATACGCCTCGTCGGCAAGCTGCACGTGCAGCGCGTCCGCATCGGCCGTGGAGTAGACGGCGACGGTCTTGATGCCCATATCGCGGCACGCGCGGATAACACGGACCGCGACCTCGCCGCGGTTGGCGATGAGCACTTTGTCGAACATGAAGCCTTCCTTAACTTTCGTGCATGAGTGCAAAAGACATATCGGCGCGGCAGCAAACCTCACCGTTGACGCTCGCAGTACCCGTCGCAAAGCGGAACGGCCCGCGCGCACGCGTGATGGAGCACACCAGATCCACCGTATCGCCCGGGCGCACCGGACGCTTAAAGCGCACCTTGTCCAGACTCGTGTAGAACGGCGTCGCGCGGCGCGCTTCCTCATCGCCCATCAGCAGCACGCAACAGTTTTGGGCGAGCATCTCGCACTGAATCACGCCGGGGACCACCGGGTTTCCCGGAAAATGCCCCTGCAAAAAGTACTCGTCGCCCGTAATCGTGATCTTGCCGTGGGCCTCGTCGCCCACCAGCTCGGCCTCGTCGAGCAAAAGCATCGGTTCGCGATGCGGCAACAGTTCCTTAAGCTCTTCTTTGTTCATGGATATCACCTATCCGATCCTCATGAGGCAGCTGCCAAACTCCACGAGGTCGCCGTCGGCCACGCAGATCTCGAGCACCTCGCCGTCTGCCTCTGCCGTTACCTCGTTGAGAACCTTCATGGCCTCGATGATGCAGAGCGTCTCGCCGGCCTTGACCTTAGAGCCCACGTGCACAAACGGCTCGTCGCCCGGCGCCGGGGCAGCATAGAAAACGCCGACCATGGGAGCGGTCACCTCGGTGCCCTTGGGCTCCGGTGCGGCGGCAGGTGTCTGCGCGGCGGGCTCCGGTGCGGCAGGCGCGACTGTGGGAGCTGCAACTGGAGCGGCCATAGCGCTCGGCATGGGCATGGGCACGGCAACCGGCTGTGCGGCGCTCGCGCGCTCGAGTTCGACCGCGGTGCCATCGGGCTCCTCAACGCGTACGCGCGTGAGGCCGCGGTCCTCCATAACATCGGCTATCTCGGCAAGTCTTTTGGAATCCATGCTCTAGCTCCTCGTATATCTACGCAGCGCGATGGCGGCGTTGTGTCCGCCAAAGCCCAGGTTGGTCGAAAGCGCCCAGGTAAGGTCAGCGCGAACCGCGCGATTGGGCGTGTAGTCAAGATCGCAGGCGGGATCGGGCGTGTGGTAGTTAATGGTCGGCGGCACCACGCCCTGCTCGAGCGCCATGGCGCAGGCCATGACCTCGATGGCGCCCGTGGCACCGATCATGTGGCCGGTCATCGACTTAGTCGACGAGACGTGCGCGGCGCGCGCCGCGTCCTCGCCGAGCGCACGCTTAATGCCCGCCGTCTCGGACGAATCGTTGAGCTTGGTCGATGTGCCGTGGGCATTGATGTAGAGGCCCTCGGAAGGCCTGACGTCGCCCTCGGTCACCGCCAGCGATATCGCGCGGGCAATGCCGGCAGCCTCGGGATCGGGGCTCGTGATGTGATAGGCATCATCGGTGTTGCCGTAGCCCACGACCTCGGCATAAATGTGCGCACCGCGCGCCTGCGCATGTTCCATGCTCTCGAGCACGAGCACGCAGGCGCCCTCGCCCATCACAAAGCCGTCGCGGGATCGGGGTTGGTGGTCAATGCGCGGCAGGACGTAAAGCCCGCAACGGCATCGGGGATAATGGCCGCCTCGGCGCCGCCCGCGAGAATCGCGTCGGCATAGCCGTGCTTGATGGCGCGGAACGCCTCGCCCACCGCATGGGCCGAGGTCGCGCACGCGGTCACCACGGGCAGGGTCGGGCCCTTTGCCTTGTGGCGGATCGCGATATTGCCCGATGCCATGTTGGGGATCATCATCGCGATCATATAGGGCGATGCGCGGCGGGGCCCACGGTCGGCAATCGTATGGACGTTGTCGACGAGCGTCGTCATGCCGCCCACACCCGAGCCCACGTAGACGCCCAAGCGCTCGCGATCGACGGCGCCTTCGACATCAAAGCCTGCATCGTGCATGGCCTCGTCCGAAGCCGCCAGTGCAAACTGAACGCAGGGGTCCAGGTGCTTGGCGTCACGCTTGCCAAAGTACTCGTTGCCGTCAAAGCCCTTGACCTCGGCCGCCACCTTGACGGTAAACGCATCGGTATCGAAGTGCGTGATCGGGCCGATGCCGCACGTGCCGGCGCACATGGCCGCCCAGGTGGCAAGCGCCGTGTTGCCGAGCGGCGATACGGCACCTATGCCGGTGATTGCAACTCTCTGTTCCATCATGGTCTCCTCATCCAAGCCGCTTAACCGGCTTGCTTTCTACATCGCCATTCCGCCGTCGACGCGTATGACTTCGCCCGTAATGTAGGCAGCCGCATCGCTCGCTAAAAAGCGCACCACACCGGCCACCTCCTCGGGCTGCGCCATACGCTTAAGGGGAATCTGCTCCTCGGTTGCCGTACGCACCTTCTCCGAGAGCTTTGCCGTCATATCCGTCTCGACAAACCCGGGGGCGACTGCGTTCACTCGTACGCCGCGGGGCGCAAGCTCGCGCGCTACCGCCTTGGTCAAGCCGATCACGCCCGCCTTGGAGGCAGCGTAGTTGGCTTGCCCGGCATTGCCCATCAGGCCCACGACCGAGCTCATGTTGACGACGCAACCGCCGCGCTGGCGCATAAAGGTCTTGGTGAGCGTGCGCGTCATATTGAATGTTCCCTTGAGATTGACATCGAGCACGCGATCGAAGGCATCGTCGCCCATGCGCATGAGCAGACCGTCGCGGGTGATGCCGGCGTTGTTGACGAGCGCCCAAATCGAACCAAAGTCATTGAGCACGGTCTCGATGCACGCATTGACGGCATCGGGATCGGCCACGTCGCATTGATACGCGCGAGCTGTGACACCAGCGGCCTGGCAGGCTTCGCACGTCTCGCGCGCCGCATCGACGCTGCCGGCATAGACGACGGCGATATCAAAGCCGTCCTCCGCCAGACCGACAGCGCAGGCGCGACCGATACCTCGCGAACCGCCCGTGACCAGTGCCACGCGACGTGAGTCGTTGCGCTCGAGCGTGCCGTTGTTCAAGTTGCCCATGTCATTCCTTTCGGGTTACAGCCCTGTGGACTATGCGAGCTCGTCGGCAATAGCTGCGACCTGCTCGGCCGTTTCGCACGAATACACGCGAACGTCGCTCAGCGTACGCTTGACCAGGCCCGACAGCGTTTTGCCGGGGCCGACCTCAATAAATGTGTCGATGCCTTGATCCTGCAAAGCATGCAGCGTATCGACCCAGCGCACGGCATGGCTCACCTGGTTGGCCAAGACATCCGATGCCGCTCGCGGGTCCGCCGGATAGGGCGCCGCCGTCATGTTTGCCATGACCGGAATCAGCAGCGGAGACGGCGCGTGGCCGGCTTGGATATACGTCGCCAGCCCCTCAGTCGCCTCTGCCATATAG
>DBFMRS010000013.1:0-2809 GCA_048387515.1 Collinsella sp. | reverse complement strand
AATAGACGGACCGACCGTCCGGCTGAGTCTGGGAAGAGGTGCCGGGCGGCGGGCGGAGCATGGCCACCGGACCTATCGAAACACATCTCCACCGTTCCTTCAACTGGGAAAACGGCGCCCCCGGACCCCAGGAGGGGCCGCAGGGGGCGTTCAGCTAACTGCGGGAATGGCCTATTTGCTCAATGTGTTCGGCTGAGATCGGAAATCAACCACGACTATTCAAAAGGGACACTCTTTGGTTTACCGCCCACAAATCTGACTGCCTCCGCCAAAACTATGGCGGTTTACTACGATGAATCGCTCAACCGCGACCACTCCGAAACTTGTTGAACTAAAACCGCAGGTAGATGCCTTGCACTTTTTAGCGAAAAGCCGGCGTGGTTGGCATTTCTCAATTCATCGTAGTAAACCGGCATAGTTTCGTATTTCCAGCAGCCCCAAATTCGTCAATACGCCGGCGTTTATGCAAAAAGCCCGACCTCCGCATGGAGATCGGGCTTATAGGGCTCAGCAAAGCCGAACCTACACGGTCAAATGACCCGCAGATTACATCTGCTCGGGAGCGGAGACACCAACAAGGGTGAGCACCAGGGCGAGCGTCACGCGGACGGCATCGCAAGCGGCCAGACGGGCACGCGAAAGCTCGGGGTCGACGGGACGGCCCTCGCTCGGCAGAACCTGGCAGGCAGCGTAGAAGCTGTGGAAGTCGCCGGCGAGTTCCTCAGCAAAGTGCGTCAGACGGAACGGGGCGCGGTCGCGAGCGCAGCTGGCGATGAGGTCGGTAAGCTCGTTGAGCTTGCGCGAAAGGGCGAGCTCGGTCGGGTCGGTCAGCAGCGAGTAATCGACGTTCTCACCGATGGCCTTGGCGGCGACGGCCTTCATGCCCATCTCGTCAGCCTGCTCGGGCGTAACGTCAGCGGCACGGCGCAGGATGGAGCACACACGGGCGTGAGCGTACTGCACGTAGTACACCGGGTTGGAGTTGTCGCGCTTCTTAACGGCCTCGATGTCGAAGTCGACCATCTGGTTAGAGCTCTTGGAGATGAGCGTGTAACGGGCAGCGTCGGAGCCGACCTCGTCGACGAGCTCCTGCAGGGTCACCATAGTGCCCTTGCGCTTGGACATACGGACGGGCTTGCCGTTGCGCAGCAGGTTGACGAGCTGGCCCAGCAGAACCTCAAACTTGCCGGGGTAACCCAGAGCGTCGCAGACGCAGCGGACGCGCTCGATGTAGCCGTGGTGGTCGGCGCCCCAGATGTCGATGACGTGGTCGACGCGCTGGAACTTATCCCAGTGATAGGCGACGTCGGAGGCAAAGTAGGTGTACTCGCCGTCGGACTTGATCAGCACGCGGTCCTTGTCGTCGCCCAGATCGGTGGAACGGAACCACAGAGCGCCGTCCTTGGTGTAGAGGTAGCCCATCTTGTCGAGCTTCTCAAAAGCGCGGTCGACGGCAGAGGTGCCGGCGGTCTCGCCCTCGGTGTCCTTCACGTACAGCGAACGCTCGGAGTACCAACGATCGAAGTCGCAGTTAACGGCATGGCAAAGGTCGCGCATGTTGTCGACCATCTTCACGTAGCCGCGCTCGCGGAAGCTCTCCATGCGCTCCTGCGGATCGGCCTCGACCCACTTGTCGCCGTCGGTGCGCCAGAACTCGGCAGCTTCGTCGATGATGTAGTCGCCGCCGTAGGAGTCCTTGCCCAGGGTCTCGGCAAAGTTGTCCTGGTACGGATGGGTCTCGGGATGCTCGTCGTTCTCGTCGGCGACAAAGGCGTCGCGGTCGGCGATCAAGATCTTGTGAGCCTCGTCGATATCCACGCCCTGCTTGGCGATGATGTCGGCAAGCTGCATATAGCGCGTGCTGATGGAGTTGCCGAAGGTGTTCATCTGAGAGCCGTGGTCGTTGATGTAGAACTCACGCTGGATGTCGTAACCGGCGTGGTCCATGACGCGGCAGAGCGAGTCGCCCAGCGCGGCCCAGCGGCCGTGGCCAATGTGCATGGGGCCGACGGGGTTGGCGGAAACGAACTCGACCTGGGTCTTCAGGCCACCACCGACGTTGGACTTAGCGAAGTCCATGCCCTTCTCGCGAGCCTCGCCAAAGATGGCATTCTTGACGGCAACGGAGAGGTAGAAGTTGATGAAGCCGGGGCCTGCGATCTCGACCTTCTCGATCGCGGGGTCCTCGGGCATATGGGCAACGATGGCCTCGGCGATCTTGCGCGGGGCGCAATGGGCCAGCTTGGCGGACTTCAGGGCCATGGTAGAGGTCCACTCGCCATGAGAAGTGTCAGCCGGTCGCTCGATAGCGCAATCGTCAAGTTCAAATGCGGAAAGGTCGCCGGCCTCCTGGGCCGCAGCAAGCGCAGCGCGTACCAGCTCTTCAATCTTCTCGGGCATAGATCCTCCTTGTGTTAAAGCCCCCGAGCTCTTGGTCACTCGTAGGGCAAAAGCCAGAATTTGTAGCACTCTATCACAAGCGACGGGCACTGTCGCAGGGTAAAGCCAATCGATATTGCATATGCACAAAATTGACTACAGCTTGTATGGAGTCACTCAAAGATGCCAGTCTGCCTGCAGATTATGCAGGCGTTGAAAATGCATAAAGGTGTGAATGAGCTGCGCCTGTTATCGAATACTCTTACCTATCGGAGTTGTGTGCTTTTCCTGCATAAAGTAAGGGTTGATTTCCGATCTCAGCCGAACACATTGAGCAAATGGGCCATTCCCGCAGTTAGCTGAACGCCCCCCGCGGCCCCTCCTGGGGTCCGGGGGCGCCGTTTTCCCAGTTGAAGGAACGGTGGAGATG
>DBFMRS010000012.1:0-2774 GCA_048387515.1 Collinsella sp. | reverse complement strand
GACCAGACCGGCAACGAGGTGTCCGTAGGCCCGGCGTACACGCCAAGCTACGGGTGGGATTACATCCTGGTGCCGCCTGCGGATTCCGACGGCGGCTCGGCGCAGACGCCGATGGAGAGCAAGCCGACCATCCCCGAATACCGAGTCTACAACCGCGAGAGCGGATGGCTGTCGTGGATGACCGGACTCAACTGCGCATGCCCTTGCGGCGATGACTTCGCCGGCGAGCCTGGCTGTTATGCGTACGACTTCGAGGCGCGCAGCCTCGGACCGGGCGGCTGGTACAAGATTATCCGCGCAGACGGCTCCGAGTCCGTCAACGAGTCCGGCAACACGAACAGCCCCATCGTCGGCATCGAGGGCTACTACGACACGCCCGACCCCGGCACCACCGGCTACTGGAAGCTGTACTACCAGGCGCACTGGCTGGGCGCGGAGCCTGGCTGGGGTAAATGGGAGTACGACGACGAGGACGGCGGCGCGGGCAAAGACGCCGAAAGCCCCATCGACATGCTCCGCATGACCATCCGAAAGGCGTAGCCATGCCGCGCCGCAAAGATGCGAACAAGGTCCTCGGCTTCGAGAATGTGATGTATTTCCTGTTCGTGTTCACGTTGCTGGCGCTGGTCATCGTGGCCGCGATCGGCCTCGCCACCCAGGTATCGGAGGCGCAGGAGATGCAGGCATCGCCGGCCCGCACCGACGGCCCCATATACGACCTGCCCGAAGGCATCGGCCAGGAAATCGTGTGCGACGAGCGCAACCGCGAGTACCTGCTGCTGACCACCGAGCAGGGCGGCGTGTTCCTCATGCCGTACCTCGACGAGGACGGCGAGCAGGAGATCATGCCGCAGGCCTAGAACGCAAAGAAGCCGCCCCGTATGGAGCGGCTTCTTCTATTCGACGAGCAATACGAACGCCCGCCTAACGACGAACACGCGTATGTGTTCGCCTACTGAACAGTTGGTGCAGCTGGCGTTCATTCGGTCGAACACCTCGCCACCTGGGCCTATAGCGCCAGGCAGCGACGGATTATCGCCCAAGCCGGCAGAATCGTCAAACGTGAACGCCACGCGCAGGCCGTCGTCATCGTCGGGGCCGCCCAGCACCACGCGCGCCACGAACGTGCGCAGAAGCTGCGCGTCGTCCACCTCGGCGGCGGCCATGCCCTCAAGCCAGAACAGCGCGCGGTCGTAGTCAAGGCGGGCGGCCTCAAGGGCCTCGGCCGTGCGCAGCTCGTCTTTGAGGAGCGCCTGCCGCTGCTTCAGCGCGTCTATGCGCTCCTTGCCGCCCGGCGGCGCGATGCCCGACTCGATGGCCGCCCATATGTTGGAGAACGCCGTCTCGATCTTGGCCAGCTCGCCCTTTATGGTCTCGCTCAAGGGCTTCTCGTCGGCACGCTCCTCCTCGGCGTCGGCCAGCATGCGAGCGATGCGCTCGCGGCTGTCGGCGCTGCCCAGGGCCTCGCGCACGGCGTCGGCCACGCGCTTCTCCACGACATCGCGGCGCACGGTGCGCCCGCAGCTGCGGCAGCGGTAGTAGTGATAGGGCCTGCCCGACTTGCCCGTTCCGCTAGTGCCGGTCATCAGCCCGCCGTCTCGCCCGTCGTAGAGCTTGCCCGTGAGCGGGAAGTCCCACGCTTCGGTCTTGGCGCGGGGCCTGTGCGAGTCCTCAAGCATCCGTATCACCCTCTCCTCGTCATCCATGGGAACGATGGCGGGCATGCCGCCGGGCACGACCACGCCCGCGTAGCGGTACCCCCCGCCGTTCTCCCGCCGCATCAGTATGCGGCGCACCGTCTGGAAGCGCCACTTACCGCCGCGCTTGGTGCGGTACGGCTCCCAGGCGCGCACCACGTCGGCCACCGACTTGCCCGACAAGACCATGCGCACGCCCAGGCGGATGGCGGCGGCCTCCTCCTCGTTGACCACGTAGCGCCCGTCCACTATGTCCCAGCCGTAGCGCACGCAGCCGTTGGCCATGCACCGCTCGGCGTTCTTCTGTATGCCGTCGCGTATGCGCTCGCCGTCGAGCGCGCTCTCGTACTCCGCCAGCACCTCCAGCATGCCCAGCTGCAGCACGCCCGCCGAGCCGTCCGAAATGTCCTCGCCCGCGTACAGTATCTCGACGCGGCAGCGGCGCAGCATGATGCGCGCCATGGCCATCTCGTCGCGGTTGCGCATGATTCGGGTAACTTTATATATGACCACGAAATCGAACAGCCCTCGCTTGGCGTCGGCCATCATGCGCTGGAACTCGGCGCGGTCGGTGTTGGTGCCCGTCTGCGCGAAGTCGCAGTACGTGGCCACCACGCGCAGGTCGTTCTCGGCGCAGTAGGCGCGGGACTTCTCCACCTGTATCTCTATGGACTCGCCGCGCTGGTTGTGGCTCGAGAAGCGGGCATATATCGCCGCACGTCCGCCCATGGCTACCTGCCTAATGTGTAAAGAGTTGGCGGAGTATCGCCTGTCGGACTCATTTCGCTGATTCGAGAGACGACGAGTTCTCCGTTAACGACCTTTGAAGTCACTTTCCAATAGTGGCCGAACGCGGCACCGTTTTCGAAAAGCGCGTACTCGCTTTCAATCCTTCCCGGATTCCCTTCCGGCAACAAGCTGGCAGTCATCGTGATATGGGCCCTCGGCGACCGGGGTTTGCGCATCATCCCGGAATCGTATTCAAACCGGAACGGAAACTTCGACACCCGACCGGTTTTTTCCGTAAACGGGATGCACCGAATACCGCAAAGCGGAAAACGCAACAAGCATTTATAG
>DBFMRS010000011.1:0-5790 GCA_048387515.1 Collinsella sp. | reverse complement strand
GCTGTTCGACAAGGCGTCGGTGTTCGTGATGCGGGGCCCGAGCTACCGCGGCAGGGAGCTTGACACCTACTCGGTGGAGGCCGTCCCCCAGGCGGTGAAGGTGAGGGGGATCCAGCCCGAGGGGATGTAGGAATGCGATAGCAAAGTCATAGATGCGGGCGTGTTGGCTAAAATGGGTCGGCCGGGATTGGTCAATCTCGGCCGACTATATTTGGCTAAATTATTCCGGCGCTAACAGTGTTGGAAAGACAAGAGATCACCTAACACCTATCGCTATTATTTTTCCCTTGGAGTCAAGGACCCTAAGACGGGGCGCTACAAACGATCCCCAACTTATACAGTTCGTTGCAAGACTAAAACAGAAGCTAAGGCTGCAATGCAGGCCAAGCTGGCTGAAATCAACTCCTCTGGCACGATCACTAAAACTAAAAAGCCCACTTTGCTTGCGTCCTACTGCTGGGCCCTTCATGAAAATAGGGACACCGAGCTTGCGCCAACGAGCTATGAAAGAGAAGCGTACGATTGCAGGCATATCGAAGACCTATTCGGTGCGTTTCAGACAATTGAGGGGCTAACTCCCGATCTAATCGAAGAAACATATGCCGAAGCTCGTCGTACGGGAAAATACAAACCATCAGAGCTTGTACGAATCAATGCGAAACTGCGTCAGATTTTGTCGAATGCGGTCGCAAAGAGAATAATTGACCGAAACCCCTGCGCTACCGTTCATGTTCGCAGACCACGCAACAAAAGAGAATCACTGACAATCGACCAAGTAGCTACCCTATGCACACGTCTTCAACACATTGAGCTCACCGCCGAAGCTGTTGGTACACTAGTACTAGTGTATACGGGTATGCGGAAAGGCGAGATGCTGGGCCTCGAATGGCGCGATTGGGACCCTGCCAATAAAACCTTGAAAATTGACAGGCAGTACACCAACGACCATGAACTGAGGGCACCCAAGTCACAAGAAAGCCAACGCAAAATCCCCGTTGGAGAAACCTTGGCCGAACGTCTTCAATCATGGTCAGCCATACAAAAAGAGCTCCTGGCCTCTCTGGGGCTGTCCCAGACTGGCAGCACTCCCATCATTAGCGATATTGCTGTCGAGCAAGGGATCCCTACTGTCTGTCACATGAAAAACTACATCTTCAACCATTGGTTTCGCGATTTCGCAGTTAGCTGCAATCTTGGAATCTATGAGCCGAACAATTCGACTGGCGGAAAACTATATAAGGGCATCTGCCCGCATCAGCTCAGGCATTGTGTAAGCACTTTTATGCTGGCGAACGGATCGGACGTTAGAAGCGTGCAAGGTATTCTTGGCCACGCGGACCCCAATATCACGCTCAAAACGTATACAAGCCTCGTTCAACAATCAGAAATAAAAGCAGTTAAAGGCTACGAAGCCTTCATCAACGCCTATATACAGAGAAGCGAGAAATAGCATGTTTTTCATTCATCGTTTATTTCATAATATTACGGTACTATAATACCGTTTCCGCAGGTAGATGCTTTATTTGATTGACATCTAATGAGTTTTAATACATGCTAAAGCTGTCAGATGGCTACGCATGTAGTCATAGAAACCGGCCCCCCAAGTGCTTATGAACCTGGTACGTCTTACAAGCACAGGGAGGGCCCTCATTGAAAGGATAGCTCATCATGGCTACTCCAAAGATTAGCACTCAGGCGTCCACACCGACTTTCCCCACTGGTGCCGCTCAGTGCGATCGGTTGCTCCGCGTTAACGATATCCGCGAACTCACTGGCTGGAGCGAAAACACCGCACGCAAGTTTATGCGAGAGTCCGGCAAGCTCATCCAGATCCATCGCTCTAATTACATGTTTGAAAGCTCGTTCTACGAGCTTTTCAAGCAGCTTGAAGGTCGTACCGCCCACCTTGATTAGGTGGTAAACATGAGCGAGCTTCCGTCGATTTCCGACATATTTAGCGATGATGCTACTGAGCAACGAGAGATTACGGGAAAAATGGATAAGGCTATTTTTATTTCAGTGCCCGAGTGGGCGTGCTGCGTCACCACCGTTGCCGCCGAGCGTCTCATCCTCGGCCTTGTATGGAAGTTTGGAAAACCTTCCAAAAACAAACGGCCCATGGGCTTCTGCGCTAAAAGCAAATGGATTGAGGATCACTACCGCCTGAGTAAGAACACTATATCCCGGGCCTATACCTCTCTGAAGGATAAGGGGTATATTCAAAAAGTTGGTGATGGCAGCTGGATGCTTAATTACGCCGCAATCTACCACGCCGCGATTGAAAACGCTTGGGAGCCTCCGAAACTTTAAGCCCACAAACCGACTATCGAGGTCGTGAGAGTCGGTCACCGTCAGGATGCCCACAAGAACATGCCGCGGATGTAAAATGAAGCAGGGTCGAACCGAAACAGTTCCCGGACAATTGGCGTCCGGCCAGACACTTCGATTCGACCCTTTCTCATGCCTGTATCTAAAATACTCCCACAATCATTCTCGACATCTTTAACGCCCTCACCTCCTGCCACCAACACGCCGTAGACGCTATTTACAACGAATCGATATGGCCGCCCGTTCTTTAAGGCACGTGTTACCATGAAAACGTGCGGTATTTCTCCAACCGAAAACCTGCGTGAACGCATGACTTGAGACGCCTTTTAGAACTCACCGATCGCAGGGCGAACACAAATCAACAGCGGCCGTGCATTGTTCCCAGCCGTTTGGCATGGCGGAGCCATGCCGTTGTTGATTGGAGTGCCACACCATGGCAGACGAGAGAAAAATCAGGGAGATCTACGGCGTGAAGAGCGTCCTAGATGAGGCCGCCGAGCAGATCGAGGCGACGTGGCGGGAGAAGCTGCTGCGCGAGACTGCCGACCTCAGGAGCGAGAACGCGCTGCTCAGGGTCCAGCTCGACGAATTCAACCGCAAGCTCGGCGAGGCGAGAGACCGGAACGAAAGACTTGAGGCCGACTGCAATGAGAGGGTCGCTTTCATCGAGGAGAAGTTCGAGCTCGATACCGCGAGCCTCGAGCTCGAGAACAACGAGCTCCACGCCGCGAGCGTCAGATATCTCACCGATGCCAGGGAGCTCGACAGGCAGGTCGTCCAGCTCCACGCTGAGGCTGAGGCCATGGTCGATGAGATCGAGCGGCTGCGCGGCGAGCGTGACGCCGCACTGAAAGCCCAGGCCGAGCTGAGCGATGCGCTCCTGGCCCAGCGCGACCTGATGACCGAGGTCGCCGCCCTCAAGGACCGCCTCGCCGCCTCCGAGCAGCGGGCGGCCGTGGCCGAGGCCAAGGTCGAGGTCATGACCCAGATGAGGGGCGAGTAGGCCGCATAGCATCTAATTTTCTAGAAACCCTCCAGAGCATTTCTAGGGGGTTTCTAGAACTGAAAACCGGGCGCAGCACTTTCGATCGGCACGATGTCTCGGTAGATCAGGCGATGCTTGGCGTCGCGCCATTCGTCGCCGTGGTAATGCCCGAAGAACCAGACGCGATAGCCGAGCCGCCCGTCGAGCTCGCCAAGGAATCGTTGCAGCCGGTCGCCTCGATACTCGCGTCCACGCTCGCGGCACAGCTCCTCTGCCAGGGCGGCAGGAGCCTCGTGGGTCACAACGCAATCGACCCTCCAGCCCACGCGGTCGAGCGAGGCGCGGCAGCGCCCCATCTCCTCCTCGCTCGGCATCTCCTCGGGCCACCAGCTCCTCCCCTCCCTGCGATACTGTCTGTCGTTGCTCGCGGCACCGCCCATGGCAAGGACTGTGAGCCCGTCGATGTCGAACACCTCTCCGCGCATCAGGTGCAGCACGTGCGGTCGCGCCTCATGGACGAGCCCGCCGTTCCACTCCAGCACCGGCAGCCCAGCCAGGGCGTGGTGGTTCTCATGGTTGCCGTCTACGAAACACGTGGTCCAGGGCTTCGACTCGAACCAGTCGAGCCAATACCTCTCAGTATTCGAGCCGTCCCAAACAAAGCCGAAGTCGCCGGCCACAATCACCGCGTCATCGCGCGTCAGCGTGCGGCCCAGTGGCCAAGACTTGAAGGCGAACCTGCTGGACCCGTACTCGGCCCTGCCGTGCACGTCGCCCGTCACATAGACCGTCATCAGTACGCACCCCACGGCAGGAGTTTGTCCCCGAGCCTCACGATCCGGTCGTACAGCACCGTGTGCCGTTCGTCCGGGTTGCCGTCTCGGTGGAAGTGACCGTAATACCAGTGTTTGTAGTCCATGCGGTCCTCGAGCTCGTCGAGGAATCCGGTCAGCCGGTCCACATCAGGGCATTCCCAGCCTGGGTCCGGGTAGAGCGTCGGCGAGAGCATGCGCGTCGAGCAGGTATGGGTGATGACGCAGTCGACCTTCCAGCCGACCTCGTCGAGCTTGGCCCGCGCGGTATCGAAATCGCGCTCGTCCGGGAGCTCCTGAGGCCACCAGCTGGAATACGGCACGCGGTATTCCCTGTCCACGCTCGTGGCACCGCCCATGGTGAAGATTGTCGAGCCGTCGAGCTCGAAGACCTCGCCGCGCGTCAGGCGCCGAATGGGCGAGGTGTCCGACAGGCGCTGCGTCAGCCCGCCATGCCACGGCTCCATGGGGCGCTCCTCCCAGTGATCGAAGCGCTCGTGGTTGCCGTCGACGAACAGTACCGTGTAGGGGCGCGACTCCAGCCAGGCGATGTCGGCGCATTCCTCGGCAGAAAAGTCCCACGGAAAGCCAAAGTCACCGGCAACGATGAGATAGTCGTCGCTGGTAAGACTGCCGCCGAGCTCCCAGTCGCGGAGCTTTTGCATGTCGAGCCCACTGTGGATGTCGCCCGTCACATAGACCGTCATCGAATCGCCTCTTCCCTCTTGTACGCCGCCAGCTCGCGCTCGACCTGCCTGTCGCCGGTCTCGTTGACCCACCAGGGCCATTTCACCCGGCCGCACGGCTCGTCGACTCCGGCGAACCATTCCCTCAGCTCGTCGAGGCTCACCGGGGAGTGCCCGTTGGCATCGCAACCGACGTCGTAGCGCAGAAGGCCCTGCTTGCGGTTGAACTCGTTGTACGCGCCGCCGCTGCTGTGGATGTGCCCGTGGAGGTGCCACGATCCATGGTTCATGCCCTGCCAGTCGGCCATGGGGTAATGGCTCAGGACGATCTTCTGCCCGTCGATCTTGAGCACGCAGATCGGCGGCTCCACGGTGAACGCGCCCGCGACCGCCGGCTGGGTCCAGTCCTTGTCGTGGTTTCCCGGGACGAGGTGGATGCGCCTGCAGGCGATCCGCTTGCGCAGGGCATAGGCGTCCTGGGCGGTCATCTTGAATGAGAAATCCCCCAGGATGTAGAGCTCGTCGTCCACGGCAACCCTGCCGTTGATGTTGTCGACGATGGCGTCGTTCATCTGCCAAATCGTCTCCCACGGGCGGTCGGTGAACTTCAGCACGTTCTCATGCCCGAAGTGGGTGTCGCTGGTAAACCAGATCATATTTATGTCTCCTTCTGTCGCTAAAAAACGTTCTCCTTCGAGGTCAGGAGACGTTTTATGAGCGACATGAGGTGCATATCCCTCATGTTTCAAGCTCCAATCTGTCGGATTTGCCCAACTAAGAGTTTACGCCCACGCGCGAAGGTTGATTTCCGATCTCAGCCGAACACATTGAGCAAATAGGCCATTCCCGCAGTTAGCTGAACGCCCCCGCGGCCCCTCCTGGGGTCCGGGGGCGCCGTTTTCCCAGTTGATGGAACGGTGGAGATGTGTTTCGATAGGTCCGGTGGCCATGCTCCGCCCGCCGCCCGGCACCTCTTCCC
>DBFMRS010000010.1:0-6307 GCA_048387515.1 Collinsella sp. | reverse complement strand
GCATCATCTTGCGGAATGCTTCTAATGAGCCTCCCATCCTTCAAAAACAGAATCTCATCGCACAGCCTATCGACCGAATCCAAGATGTGGGATGACATGATGATGCACGTACCAGAATCGGCCAGCTTCCTGAGAATCTCGGAATGCAAGTCCACCCTGCTGGGGTCGAGCGCGTTCATGGGCTCATCTAATAGAAGGTACCGCGCGCCCGTCGCATACGCAATCGTCAGGGTAAGCTGCTGCTTCATGCCCTGGCTCAGAGTGCGGATCCTCATCTTCGCGAACTCGCCTATCTGCGTTTGTTCCACTATCTCTTCGATATCGCGAGCATGCGGCCACATATCGCAAACCATCTTGAGGTGATCTTCCGCACGCAATCCGGGATACAGCAGCGTCCCCTCACCAGGTGCATAGAAGATTATAGAACGGACCTCTCTCGCACCCGTACCCTGCACCTCATCCAGAACGATGCTCCCGTCCACGCGAGGACCCGGCAAACCTGCCATCGCACGCAGCAACGTCGTCTTTCCATGCCCGTTCGGAGCGACGAGACCGTAGACCGTACCCGGGGCAAACTCAGCGTTCACCGAATCTACGAGCACCTTCTTTCCATAAGAGATCGTCAGCGTTTGAAGGTCAATCATCGAGATCATCCCCTTTCGATCTTTGGAACACTCAGGCGCACCATCAACGGAGATACGGCGCCCAAGACCACCAGCAGAGCGCCCGATGCGCCGACGACCTCTCCAAAAGGCATCGCGTTCGTCCCTCGCCCAAGGAACCCAATCGTCCCCACCTGGGAAGCGGGATCAAACGAGGCGAATGGAGCCAGCAGCGCGACGCCCATGCCCACGCTTTCAACATGAGCGCTCAACGAACCCAACACCAAGAGAACCGCGCAAACCATTCCGGTGACAACGGGGTTGCGGCTAATCGCTGCTGTCAACGCAGCGACGACGGAAATCACGCCGTATGCCATGACCAGCAACGGAATACTGCACAACACCGCCTCCCCCACCGTGGACGTTGTCGAAGCTCCCGCCCGAATGAGAGCGACGGGATACTCCGATCCACCCGCACCGTTCTTAATCACGGACACAACGACAGCGGGAACCATCGACACCAAAAGCAGCACCAAGCCAAGCAGGAGAGCCAGCGCAACAGCCGTCAGAAAACGCACATGCGCTGTTGCGGGGATCTGGAGAACCAGAAGGGAACGACACTGCAGGTGGGTGCACGCGAGCGATGTAACAACCACGGGCAACAGCAAAAATAAGGAGGGAAGCGCTGCCTGGAGATACGAAAGGAGGATTAATGGGGGCATCTTCGTACTTAACTCGTAAACCTTGGGGTCCGGCAAGCTCGCGATCGACTCAAGCAGAAGGGCGCGCGCCTCCGCACGAGAAGGAGTCTCCGGCTCGATTCCGATCGATTGCAGGAGAGTCGCATCTGCCGCGCCCAGCTCACCTCGAGCGCGCTCGTACGTCGCAAGGCTTCGAAACCCCTCCGCAGGCATAGACGCGTACACGAAACCCGAAAGAGCATCCCGCATGTCTTCCAGGGCCGCTTTGCCCTCGAAGTCCATATTCGCAGCGTTCTGCTCTAGATACCGATCTATTAAACGGAGCTCCCCATCCCTATACCGAACAGCGGAAACGTTATCAGCGTCAGGAAACATCTCGACCAGAGCCGGGGCCAGCATCGTCGTCGACATTGCAATCGCGCATACGGCGAGGGTAGGAGAACGCAGGAGCAGTTTCCCCATCGTTCTTACGTATGCAACGGCGGAGGCACAAGCGCTCGAACGAGTTGCCGTTCTCGATGCAGTGAAGGAACCTCTCTCAAGACAAATCGGGGATATCGGGCACGCGCAGCCGCTCTTTCCAGCAACGCAAAGCAGGCTAATTGCCAGCACCTCGATCCCGATTGCGCATACGAGGGCAATCGCGCCACGCTCGAAGCAAAGTCCAGGCAGATTCACTATCTGCGTTGTCGGGTACGGGCTATAGGCGCCGACGGTCAACTCAGTGTTCGCATACGTAAGGGGATTCAACAGGGCGAACTCACGTAAAGCGATGGATCTTCCGTAATACCCGGGAACCATCGTCACCCCCATCAGGGCACATACGAACACGATTCCAAGCGTAGGGTTATTGGCAATCTTCACGGCAAGGTGAAAGACAAGCGAGATGAACGCTGCCACCAAGAATTGCAAGATGGCCGTCTGCGCGAACACCAGCCAAGCCGGTTTGATAACCGGAGTCGCATATTGAATGTAGCCTATCGGATAGAACGGCGAGCCCGGGCCATTCTTCACAAGCGCGGCGATTATCCCTGGAAGATTGATGGCGAGGACGGCAAGCATTGCAAAAACACTCGCCCATACGCTCGATGCAACAAGTCTACCCAGCTCGCCCATCGGTGCCTGGATGATGAGCTTTTCACGTTTGTTAAGACGCGCGGCAAGGAACGAGACGGCAACGGCCGTTGCGACCCATAGCAAGTACTCCTTCGATCCGTCATAATAGGTGTACTCTCCATCCGATATCTGCAGAAACGGAAGTAGGGGGAGAGCGGTGCCAAGATAAGACGTCCCGCGGCAAGAGGGTACAGAAGCGCGGGCATGCTTGATGAAGAGGTATAGACACCGTCCTCCCCCGCATTCACAAGCGCATCCGCATAGGATGCTGACAATTCCTGCTCAACACGGGTTATTCCCGACTCGAGGTATTCGACCCGTCCGTCGATGCCAGCCGCGCTCCTGAAGACGGGCAGAGCACAAAGAACCATCAACGCAACAACGACAACACAGAGCGACCTGGAGGAGAGAAGCGACCTAAAGATCGCCTTCGAGATTTTGAGCATATTCATCGCCAACCTTAACCTCATCCAGTCGGAACAGAGGGGCCGAACAAAATGCTCGGCCCTTATTACTTGCCGGCAAAGTCAATTTAACATAAACTGTTAAAAAGTAACCTGAGTTTTTAAATTCTTCGGAGGTTATTATGAGTTCCGACAATCGCACTCCCCGGCTTCATTCCTTCCGCATCGCATGTGCGATAGCCTCTGCGACCCTTTGCGCCACCGCCATCGCACAAGTGGCGTTCTCCTTAAAGCCAGCAATCAAAGTGCTCGACAACCCTGTAATTGCAGACTCCCCCGCGTATCCAGCCCTTGCGATCTCGACATTGGTCCCTGCCGTCATCGGTATCGCTACGACTATCCTCAGCGCCGTTCTCGTGTGGACGATCAAGAGCGGAGACCCCTTCAAGAAAGGGTCTGCGACATGCTTGAAGGTGCTCGGCATTCTCTTCGTTGTTCAAGCTGCCACCAGCCTCTACGCCGGCTCACTCAAAACCTCCGTTTCGATGTTTGGCGGCGAGGGGGCCGTCGGCGCCCAAGAGATCGCTTCATCATTCGATTGGACCTCTCTGGTTCTCGGCATCGTCCTGTTCATGCTTTCCCAGCTCTTCTTGTACGCCCGAGAGCTGTACCTCGACTCCGACGAGATTGCGTAAGGAAACGCCATGCCCGTAATTGTTCGCCTCGACAAGATCATGGCCGAGCGAAAGATTTCCTCGAACGAACTTGCCGAAAGGATTGGAACCACGCCCGTGAACCTGTCCCGTATTAAAAAAGGGCATATTCGCGGCATTCGCTTCAACACACTCGAGCAGCTATGCCTCGCCCTTCGTTGCCAACCCGGAGACCTTCTCGAAGTCATGAGCGAAGAGGATGCCCGAAAGGAGTTCGGACTCGATTGGTCCGCCGAGGATTAGAGGGCGGTCGTACTCGCCCTGCACACGGGGATGCGAATCGGCGAGGTCTGCGGCCTTCGGTGGTGCGATATGGATTTCGAGACGGGCCTGATCTCGATCAGACACTCGGTGGCGTACGCGAAGGGAATGGGTTCGTTCATCAAGGACACCAAGACCCATGACGCCAGGGGTATCCCCATCGACCCGGTCGGCCTACTCCCCTTCCTGAAGGAGACCCACGAGATCGACTGCGGAAAGCTGCGCTTGCGCGGCCTTACCGGGGCGGTCGAGATCGGGGACTGCTACATCCTGTCGGAGCCGGGCGCGACCTTCGCGACGACAAGCTATATCCGCAGGGCGTTCAAGACGTTCTCGGAGACCAACGGCCTCATGGGCACCAACGACGAGCTGATCACGTTCCACGGCCTTCGCCACACGTTCGCAACGCAGTGGATCCGCCAAGGCGGCGATATCAAGGCGCTCCAATCGATCCTCGGCCACAAGGACGCCATGGCGACGCTCAACGTCTACGCCGACATCGAGCCCATCTCCAAAATCCATAACATGCTGCGCGCCACGCCGTGCCTTTGGCGCGGGCACCTCGGGCCGAGGGTCGATCCGGGTCCCATGTTCCAACAGAGGATCCAGGAGTCCATCGAGACGCTCCAGGCGTTCGGCTACGGCATCACCGAGCCGGACGACCGAAATATCGCCATACGCGACGTGAAGATGAACAGTTGGCTCTAGCTCACCGAGTACGCGGCAGTGCTGGGCCCATCCCAACTGAGGTCACGGTGGTCCGATAGGGGCGCCGCCCGCGGCATGCGCCGCGGAGCGGTATCCCCTACCGAAGGGCGGGGATGCCCTCCGCTTCCAGTTCGGAATCAGCCGTCGGAGGCGTTCGGCTGACTGCGGGAACGGCCTGTCCGCTCAATGTGTTCGGCTGAGATCGGAAATCAACCCAACACGAGCCGGACACGCGCCAGACGGCTCTTCCCCGTACGGCCTTCCCCCTTACGCTCATGTTGCAGGCATGTAACGCCGCAGCGAGCGCGCCTTTTTTGCGCCAGACAGGTACAATGATGAACACTGTACCGTAGCGGAGCGCCCCGCGCGCGCCGCAACCACGCGAAAGGGTTTCCCATGGCCGAGATCTCGTCCTCCCGTATCGTCATCACCGTCCTTGGCAAGAACCGCCCCGGCATCGTCGCCGGCGTCACCCGCGTTCTGGGCGAGGCCAACGTCGACATCCGCGACATCACGCAGTCCATTATCGAGGACATCTTCACCATGACCATGCTGGCCGATACCGCCGAGTCCAAGCTCGACTTCGCCGAGCTGCAGAAGGCGCTGGCCGAGGCCGGCGAGCTTTCGGGCGTCAACGTGTCCATCCAGCGCGAGGACGTCTTCAACTTTATGTACCGCCTGTAGCGAGCAAGCCGCTGGGGATAGCCTGACGCGCGCATGCCCATGCAAGTCACCCCGATGCGGCCCGGAGAGGAGCGCGCATGGCCTACGACGCCAAGAAAATCTATTACCGCTTCGACGACCACCTGAGCCGCCTGGTCTTGGATTACGAAGCGAGCCGCCAGATTTCGCCCGAAAGCGAAAATCTCTACTATGGCCTGCCGACTGACCCTTATGACGAGGGCCTATTTGTTGAGCACAATGTCAAGCGCGGCCTGCGCAATGCCGACGGCTCGGGCGTGGTCGCGGGCCTCACTCGTATCTCGGATGTGCACGGCTACAACAAGGTCGACGGAAAGGTCGTGCCCGATCAGGGCAAGCTCACGCTTCGCGGCTACAGCATCGAGGATCTGGTCAACAATGCCCAGGCCGAGAATCGCTACGGCTACGAGGAAGTCGCCTATCTGCTTATCACGGGTTCGCTGCCCAACAAGGAAGAGCTCGACGGCTTTTGCGAGCGCCTGGGCGCCTTTAGACATCTAAGCGACGAGTACGTTAAAGAGTTCCCTATGACCACGGTGTCGTCGAGCATCATGAACGTGCTCCAGCGCGCCGTACTGCTGCTCTACGCCTTCGATGCCGAACCAGACGTGATCACGCCCGAGCACGAAATCGACGTCGCCATTTCCATGCTCGCACGTCTCCCGCGCATTGCCGCCTTCGCACACATGGCCTCGGTCGCCAAGCTTCGCGGCTCCGAGGTTCACGTGCCGCACCCCACGCCCGGTCTCTCCACCGCCGAGACCATCCTACAGGTCCTGCGCGGCGGCATGGCGTTCACCCGCGATGAGGCGATGCTGCTCGACGTTATGCTCATGCTGCATGCCGAGCACGGCGGCGGCAACAACTCCACCTTCGCTTGCCGCGTGCTGTCGTCTTCGGCCACCGACCCGTATTCCGCCTACGCCGCGGCTATCGGCTCGCTCAAGGGCCCGCGCCACGGCGGCGCCAATGCCAAGGTCGTGTCTATGCACGAGGACATCCGCGCGCATGTCTCCAACTGGGAGGACGAGGACGAGGTCGCGGCCTACCTGGGCAAGATCCTCGACAAGCAGGCCTTCGACGGCACGGGCCTCATCTAC
>DBFMRS010000009.1:0-8372 GCA_048387515.1 Collinsella sp. | reverse complement strand
AGACCGCTCGCTTCGAGACCTCTATCGGCCGTATCATCTTCAACCGCCAGTGCCTGCCCGAAGACTACGAGTTCATGAACTACAAGATGGTCAAGGGCGATGTGGCCAAGCTGGTTGCCGACTGCTGCGATCGTTACCCCGAGGCCAAGGTCGGCCCGATCCTCGATGCCATCAAGTACTCCGGCTTCCACTACGCTACCCGCGCCGGCCTCACCATCTCGGTGTGGGACGCTCTCATCCCTGCCGAGAAGCAGGAGCTGCTCGATCGCGCCCAGGCCAACGTCGACCAGATCAACGAGTACTTCGAGGAGGGCTTCATCAACGAGACGGAGCGCCACATCGAAGTCGTTAACGAGTGGACCGCTTGTACCGACAAGGTCGCAGCGCTCATGCTCGACTTGTTCGACGAGGAGAACCCGCTCTACATGATGGTCGACTCCGGCGCCCGTGGTTCTAAGACCCAGCTGCGTCAGCTCGGCGGCATGCGTGGCCTGATGGCAGACATGTCCGGCGAGACGATCGACCTTCCCATTAAGGCGAACTTCCGCGAGGGCCTGCTGCCGCTCGAGTACTTCATTTCGACCTACGGCGCCCGTAAGGGCCTGGTCGATACCGCATCCCACACCTCGGACTCTGGTTACCTGACCCGTCGTCTGGTCGACGTGGCCCAGGACGTCATCGTCCGCGAGGAGGACTGCGGTACGCACGAGGGCGTCACCTACAACCTCATCATCCCCGGCACCACCGACCTCAACACCGACCTCGTCGGCCGTTGCTTCATCGAGGACGTCGTGGCTCCCGATGGCACCGTGCTCTTTGAGCAGGATGGCTACATCGAGAAGGTCGCCGACATCCAGAAGATGGTCGATGCCGGCCTCAAGAAGGTCAAGCTTCGCGCGCTGCTCACCTGCCGCTCCAAGTACGGCGTGTGCCAGAAGTGCTACGGCTGGGATCTTTCCACCCGTCGTCCGGTCGCCATCGGTACTGCCGTCGGCATTATTGCCGCTCAGTCCATCGGCGAGCCCGGTACGCAGCTTACGATGCGTACCATTCACTCCGGCGGCGTCGCTGGCGTCGACGATATTACGCAGGGTCTGCCTACGGTCAGCCGTATGTTCGACATCGTCGGCAACGTCAACGAGAAGATCCTGGGCCGCGAGGCCGAGCTGGCTCCGTACTCCGGTCACCTCTCGATTAAGCCCGAGAAGTCCGAGTACGTGCTGACGCTCACCGACTCCGAGGACCACACCCGTGTCCTCGACGAGCGTCGCGTCCCCGCTTCGGTGCGCTTCATGCCCGAGATCGAGGACGGCTGCGAGGTTCGCGCCGGCGACCAGATCACCAAGGGTTTCGTCAACTTCCGCAACCTGCGCAAGCTGACCGACATCGAGTCGACGATGCACACCTTCGTCGAGAGCGTCAAGGACGTCTACACCAGCCAGGGCGTCGACCTGAACGACAAGCACATCGAGGTGCTCGCACGTCAGATGCTGCGTCGCGTTCAGATCACCAACCCCGGTGACTCCAAGTACCTGCTTGGTCAGTACGTCGATCGCTACGAGTTCGCCGACGAGGTCGAGCGCGTTGCCCGTCTGGGCGGTCAGGCTCCTGTGGCCGAGCCCGTCATCCTGGGTACGCTCAAGGTCGCGTCCAACATCGACTCCTGGCTGTCGAGCGCTTCGTTCATCCGTACCGCTGGCGTCCTTACCGAGGCTGCCATCGAGGGCAAGGTCGACCACCTGCTCGACCTTAAGTCCAACGTCATCGTCGGTAAGAAGATCCCGGCCGGTACCGGCCTCAAGCCGTACGCCAACGCCAAGCTGACGTATCGCACGGCCGACGGCTACGTGGACATCGACGGCCCGGCTTCGCCCAACGCCAAGTCGCTGCCCGAGTGGGCTCCGGTGGAGCTCAAGGACCTGGACGAGCAGCTTCCGCAGCAGCTCGACTGGGCCGGCTACGACGAGTTCGGTGGTGCTGACGGTTCGTTCACCCGCAACGGCCACACCATCTCCGCCGAGAAGGCTCGCCTGTACCTGTTCGACGACCTGGGCGTGTCGCAGCGCTGGACCAACAAGTTCAGCGAGGTCGGCATCGAGACGGTCGGCGACCTGGTCGGCAAGTCCGAGGAGGATTTGCTGCGCATCGACGGCATCGGTGCCAAGGCAATCGAGGAGCTCCGTGACGGCCTTGAGGCCCACGACCTGCTCTACATCCTCGAGAACAACGACGACGTTGCCGACGAGGAAGACCTCTCGCAGCTGCTGCAGATGGTCTTTAGCCCCGACGGTCCGGACGACATCCTGCTGGGCACCTCCGCTGCGCCGACGCATCACGCCGACGCCGACGAGGAGCTCCTGGGCGCCCCGATCGACGACAAGAAGGCTCCCGCGAACGGTGCCATCAACGAGGACATGGCGTCCCTCGACGAGCTGCTCAACCAGCTCGTGGACACCGACGACGCCGAAGAGGCCAAGGACAACGACGAGGAGTAATTTCCTAGTACGTTAACCGTCCTTCCAAAGACCCGCTTCCCAACAGGGAAGCGGGTCTTTTTTGTGAAGAAAACCTGCCAAAAAGGGACAGGTTTATTTTGGTAGGTTTTTCCTGCTTGAATTTGAAACATTTCGTCCGGCCAGAGCGTATCTATGGTGAGGACCTCATCAAGAATCAGTACCGTCACCGGGAGGTGATTATGGAAGAACAAGCATTTAGACAGGCGGTCGAAGATCACCGAGATGTCGTGTTTCGGATCGCATTGACGTATCTGCGCGATCGCGCCGATGCCGATGATGTTGCCCAAGATGTCTTTCTTAAGCTGCTCAAAAGCTATACGCAATTTGAGAGTTGGGAGCATCTTCGTCGATGGCTTATCCGGGTCACGATCAATGAATGCAAATCTCTCTTTCGAAAGCCATGGAGGCGTGTGGAGGATATTGAGAACCTGGCCGATTCGCTTTCGACGGCGCAGGAGGAGACCAAGGCGGTCCTGTCAGACGTTATGCGACTTCCGGAACGATTCCGTGTTCCCATCATGCTCTATTACTATCTGGGCTTTTCGACCTCAGAGATTGCCGAGTTATTGCATGTGCCAGCCGCGACTGTTCGAACGCATTTGGCTCGCGGCAGATCGAAGCTCAAGTTCATCCTAGAGGAGGGCGACCGTGAAATCCAATCAAATCAAGCAGGCCTTCGAGTCCGTCCAAGCCGATAGCGATCTTGCTGACCGTGTTCTTTATGCCGCTGCTGGTGAGCCGCTTCGCCGAAAGGGTCACGCGAAGCCTCTGTATGTTGCCGTGATCGGATGCCTTGCCGGAGTGCTGGCGACCGGAGGGGTCGCCTACGCCGTCGTCAATTCCAGCTATTTTGCCTCTGCCTGGGGAAACCACGGCAACGGGGATTCCATTACCTGGACCAACGGCGGCTCATCGGGAACTAAATATACCTACACCAGAGAGTTTGGCGATGGCATCGCGCCCCAAAGCCTGGAAGGCGCAGTCCAGGAGGTTAATCTGTCCGTCGAGGGCAACGGCTATACGCTTGATATCCATGAGATGGCAATCGACCAAAACGGCTGCGGAGCCGTGACGTTTACGTTGTCCAATCCAAATGGAGTTAACTACTACAAGCCAGCAGCAGAGATTGGCGAACTTGTTCTCTATGGTGAAGAAGAGCAGGGCATCGGCACGCCCGATATGAAGTTCGGCGAGGAATGGCCTGACACACGCAGCACAATTGATAAGGACACATCAAGCGATACTGTCATTAATGGCACGATGTACTTTGCCGCTATGGATCGCGAGCGAGATTTGCAACATGCTGTCACCTGGAATATCCATTGGACCGAGGGTGAAGGTGAGAGTGCGAGGCGGTTTGAGGCGTCGACACCCGAGTTCAATATTGGAGCGTACGTCGATACAAAGGAACTCCGCTCCGGTGACTCGCCTCTTGAGATTAGCCCGTTTTCCATCCAGACGCACATCGATGATTTGGGCTATGAAGCAGTTGATAATAAGCTGACCGTCAGCTACAAGGATGGATCGGAGCAGATTATCGAAGATGACGACGCAGGGCTGTTCAACTTATATTTTTCTTATGGGCGCAATAGCGGAGAGAACATCTGGGTGCCAACGAAGTTGATTGATGTCGATCAAGTTGTCTCGGTAACCCTTGAAATTGTGAGGTATACATCAACAGGGGAGACCGAAACGAAAGAGCCCTTTACCATCGTCTATTCGTAAGATTTGGGGTCGCTTCCTACTAGGGGAAGCGGCCTCTTTTGCGTTAAATGGAAACGCCGCCGATTTCCATGCGACAGATGAGAGCAGATTACCGCTGGAGCGCGACGTTTCCCCAGATAAAACCGACCAAAATAAACCTGTCCCTATTTGGAAGGGAACGTTGCCCCGACAAGCACGTCGGATTCCCGGACCGGGCGGCCTGCGGTTTAAGTTTGTCGCGAGTTCCGCACGAGCCGGAGGCCACTTAATGTGGCCTCCGTGCGAGCCAGGACTGTAGAGCAGCAAACTTAACCCGCAGGCCGCCCGGCCCGGGAATCCGACGTGCGCACAGGAGGGGGATCCCTTTTGTGTAGGGTTTGCGGAAATATGCCAATTTTGGGATACGCCAGGCGGCGTGGTCTGTTGACGGCACAGCTAACGCCACGTATCCTATCGAACTGCGTGTTTCGTAGGGGGATGCTGACCCCTCGATTCAAGCCGTTGCACTTTACAGAAAGCTGGAATCATTCGAGAAGGAGTACGCTTTGCCTACTATTAACCAGCTGGTTCGCCAGGGCCGTCGTTCCGTGCCCAAGAAGTCCAAGAACGCTGCTCTGCAGCACAACTCTCAGAAGCGCGGCGTGTGCACCCGCGTCTTCACCACGAGCCCCAAGAAGCCGAACTCGGCTCTTCGTAAGGTTGCCCGTGTTCGCCTTGTCAACGGCATCGAAGTTACTGCTTACATCCCGGGTGAGGGCCACAACCTGCAGGAGCACTCCATCGTGCTCGTCCGCGGCGGTCGTGTCCGTGACCTCCCTGGTGTCCGTTATCACGTCATCCGTGGCGCCTACGACGCTGCTCCGGTCCAGAACCGTATGCAGGCCCGTTCCAAGTACGGTGCTAAGCGCCCCAAGGCTAAATAAGCCAGATAACGTTTTGATACTTTCGCCGTGTGCCGCCTAAGCGCCGCACGGTAGACACTTAAGGAGATTTCACATGCCGCGTCGTGCAGCAGCTAATCGTCGTGAGGTTCAGCCTGACGCCGTTTACAACAACCGCCTGGTGACTCAGCTCATCAACAAGGTCCTTCTTGACGGCAAGAAGGCCACCGCTGAGCGCATCGTTTACACCGCTTTCGAGATCGTTGCCGAGAAGTCCGAGGGTGGCGACGCTCTCGCTACCTTCAAGAAGGCTATGGACAACGTCAAGCCCACGCTCGAGGTTAAGCCCAAGCGTGTCGGTGGCGCTACCTATCAGGTCCCGATGGAGGTCAACTCCCGTCGTTCCACCGCTCTGGGTATCCGCTGGATCGTCAACTTCTCCCGCGCTCGCAAGGAGAAGACCATGGCCGAGCGTCTCGCCAACGAGATTCTCGACGCTTCCAACGGCCTGGGCGCTTCCGTCAAGAAGCGTGAGGACGTCTTCAAGATGGCCGAGGCCAACCGCGCGTTCTCTCACTATCGTTGGTAAGTTAAGGTAAGGAACTAACATGGCTAAGCCTAAGTACAAGCTTTCCGATACCCGTAACATCGGCATCATGGCCCACATCGATGCCGGTAAGACCACCACGACCGAGCGTATTCTTTACTACACCGGTAAGACCCACAAGATCGGTGAGGTCCATGAGGGCGCTGCCACCATGGACTGGATGGTTCAGGAGCAGGAGCGCGGCGTAACCATTACCTCCGCTGCTACCACGTGCTTCTGGAACAAGGACGGTAAGGACTACCGCATCCAGATCATCGACACCCCGGGCCACGTTGACTTCACCGCCGAGGTCGAGCGCTGCCTGCGCGTCCTCGATGGCGCTGTCGCCGTCTTCGACGCCGTTGCCGGCGTTCAGCCCCAGTCTGAGACCGTTTGGCGTCAGGCTTCTACCTTCAACGTCCCCCGCATCGCCTTCATCAATAAGTATGACCGCGTGGGCGCTGACTTCTTCAACGCTATCGAGACCATGAAGGATCGTCTCGACGCTAACGCCGTGGCCGCTCAGGTCCCGATGGGCGCCGAGGACAACTTCTGGGGCGTCATCGACCTGGTCACCATGACTGCATGGGACTTCAAGGCCGACGAGAAGGGTATGACCTACCCCGAGCCGATGGACGAGATCCCGGCTGAGTTCGCCGACATCGCTGCCACCAAGCGCGAGGAGCTCCTTGACGCTGCTGCCAGCTTTGACGACGAGCTCATGGAGAAGATCCTCATGGAGGAGGACTTCACCGTCGAGGAGCTCAAGGCTGCTCTGCGTAAGGGCGTTCTGGCCAACGAGCTCAACCTCGTCTTCGTGGGCTCCGCCTACAAGAACAAGGGCGTTCAGGAGCTGCTCGACGCTGTCGTCGACTACCTGCCCAGCCCGCTCGACGTTGAGGCCGTCACCGGTACCGATCCGGACACCGGCGAGGAGATCCAGCGTCATCCTTCCTTCGACGAGCCCTTCTCCGGTCTGGTCTTCAAGATCATGACCGACCCGTTCGTCGGTAAGCTCACCTACGTCCGCGTTTACTCCGGCCGCGCCGAGTCCGGCTCCTACGTGGTCAACGCTTCCAACGGTCAGCGCGAGCGTCTCGGCCGCATCCTCGAGATGAACGCCGCCGAGCGTATCGACCGTGACGACGCCGCTGCCGGCGACATCGTCGCTTGCGTCGGCTTCAAGAACTCCACCACCGGTGACACCCTGTGCGCCGAGGGCAAGGAGATCGTCCTCGAGAAGATCGAGTTCGCTAAGCCCGTTATCGACGTTGCCATCGAGCCCAAGACCAAGGCCGAGCAGGACAAGATGTCCCTGGCTCTGACCAAGCTCGCCGAGGAGGACCCGACCTTCCAGGTGTCCACCAACCACGAGACCGGCCAGACCATCATCGCCGGCATGGGCGAGCTGCACCTCGAGATCATCGTCGACCGTCTGCTCCGCGAGTTCAAGGTTGACGCTAACGTTGGTAAGCCCCAGGTTGCTTACCGCGAGACCGCTGGTCACGACGTCGAGAAGGCTGAGGGCAAGTTCGTCCGTCAGTCCGGCGGTCGCGGTCAGTACGGCCACGCCGTCATCAAGCTCGAGAAGATGGAGGAGGGCTTCGGCTACGAGTTCGTCAACGCTATCGTCGGCGGCGTCGTGCCCAAGGAGTACATCCCGTCCATCGACAAGGGCATCCAGGAGGCCCTGAACACCGGTGTTATCGCCGGCTTCCCGGTCCTCGACGTTAAGGTCACCCTGTTCGACGGTTCTTACCACGAGGTCGACTCCTCCGAGGCCGCCTTCAAGATCGCCGGTTCCATGGCTATCAAGGACGCCCTCAAGAAGTCCGATCCGCAGCTGCTCGAGCCGATCATGGCTGTCGAGGTCGAGACCCCCGAGCAGTACATGGGCGACGTTATGGGCAACCTCTCCGGTCGCCGCGGCAAGATCGAGGGCATGGAGGATCGCAAGAACAGCAAGCTCATCCGTGCCAAGGTGCCGCTGGGCGAGATGTTCGGTTACGCTACCGACCTTCGCTCCCAGACCCAGGGCCGTGCATCCTACACGATGCAGTTCGACTCTTATGAGCCCGCGCCCAAGTCCATCGTGGACGAGGTCATGAGCAAGAACGCCTAAGTTCGAGCTCCCTGTTACGTAATCCGCGAGAGCATCTCTCGCACTCTTTGGAGGTTTAAGTTGGCTACCCAGAAGATCCGCATTCGCCTCAAGGGCTATGATCACGAGGTCGTCGATCAGTCCGCGAAGCTCATCGTCGAGACCGCTCAGAAGACCGGCGCTCGCGTTTCCGGTCCTGTCCCCCTGCCCACCGAGCGCAACCTGTACACGGTTATCCGCTCGCCGCACGTGAACAAGGACTCCCGTGAGCAGTTCGAGATGCGCACCCACAAGCGCCTCATCGACATCCTCGACCCCACCTCGGGCACCGTTGATTCGCTCATGCGTCTCGACCTCCCCGCTGGCGTCGACATCGACATCAAGCTCTAAGCGATATCGCTCATAGCTTAAAGGGCCCCGCTGCCGTTACGGTAGCGGGGCCCTTTTGTTCAAGACTTTAGTCCGCTGGCCGCGCAGCGGCCAGCTTTAAACCACCCGCTACGCGGGTGGAGACAAACGGCTTTACAAAGCCACCCCTCCGACCGATATTGACGATTGTTCAGGCCGTCAAGAATTCGAGTCGA
>DBFMRS010000008.1:0-6580 GCA_048387515.1 Collinsella sp. | reverse complement strand
CCTCGCAGTATCCGGTTCTCAAGGTGCACGCTTTGCGGCTCATCCGGTTCCACCGGGCCGCGCGGCAAGGAGATATATTGCCAGACCGGAGGGGCCCCGTGGGCGGGAATCGCGCACTCCATATTTTGTTCACAAATGAATAGAACCCTCAGTTGCTTCGCTGAGGCCGTATTCGAAGCAGCAGCTTCTGATATTGGCGATGACCAGCTGGTTTATAGGTGTTAAGGCATCGGTCATCTCTGGAGCGCCACTTTACTCCAAAAGCATCAGCTATTTGTTTCCCGTCGGTAAAAGGCAGGTTTTGATCGCCAAGCGTTCTTATATATAGATAGATACGGGTTCGAACCCGTGCACCGGCAACAAAAAAGACGGCCAACCGAAGTTGACCGTCTCAACAATCTTTGGGTGGGCCGTCAGGGGTTCAGCCTGCTTCGCAGGCGGCCGCTGCGGCGCTTTCGCGCCTTGCGCGCTGCGCTGGCAAACGCTCATGCGTTTCCTCAGCTCCGCGCCCTTTCGGGTTCGAACCCGTGCCGCGGTAACAAAAAAGCGGCCGGCATCCGCCAGTCGCTTTTCTATTCTATGGTGGGCCGTCAGGGGTTCGAACCCTGGACCTTGGGATTAAAAGTCCCCTGCTCTGCCAGCTGAGCTAACGGCCCGCGGGTGGCATTGTACCACGGTCTGGGACTATTCCCAACTCCATTGGCCGTTCTGGAAAATCACAACTTCACGTCCATCAGGCGTAATGCCCGTAATATCGATGTCGTCCGTGCCGATCATAAAATCGACGTGCGTGCTCGAGACGTTAACACCATGCTCCAGGAGCTCCTCCTTGGACATGTCGTACCCACCCTCGATGCATTCGGGGAAACCGACACCTAGCGCGAGATGGCAGCTAGCGTTCTCGTCATAGAGCGTATCGTAGAACAGAACACCACTTTCGCGGATCGGCGTGTTCTTGGAAATGAGCGCGACCTCTCCCAGGTGAGCAGCGCCCTCGTCAGTATCGATGATACTTGCGAGCGTTGCCTTGCCCACGCGGGCGTCGTAGTCCACCACGCGGCCGCCCTCGAACTTAATCCAAAAATCGTCGATTTTATTGCCGTGGTGGATGAGCGGCATGGCCGAGTACACGATACCGTCGGCGCGCATGCGATCGGGCGAAGTGAAGACTTCCTCGGTGGGAATGTTGGGGAAGAAGGGGTGCCCATCGGGCGTCTTGCCCTTGCCGCCGGCCCACTCGTGACCCTTCGTCATGCCAATCGTCAGATCGGTTCCATTTGCCGCGGTGTAATGCAGGCAGTCGAAACGGTTGTCGTTCAGGAAACGCAGGTTCTTTTCGAATGCGGCGTCATGGAGTTCCCAGTCGCTCTCCGGGTCCTGGCCATCGGCGCGCGCGGTGTGCAGAATCGCATTCCACAGCTTATAGATTGCAACCTCATCGGCGTCTCCCGGGAACACCTCGTGCGCCCATGCCACGACCGGAGCGCCGGCGATGCACCACGGATTGATGTTGTAATCCAGTCCACGGCGGAAAACTTTGCACTGCGTATTCCTCGCCTTGGATGCCGCGGCCGGCTTGGCTGGATCGATACCCTTGAGAGCCGCAGGATCCGCACCCTCGATAAAAATAAAGCAGGCACCGTCCTGGGCCAGGGAATCCAGCTGCAGGCGCTTCCACTCGGGCGTCTGCTCAAAATAGCTTTTCTCGACATGCTCGTACGTGAGCCTCGTCACGGCATCATCGGCCCAAATGACCGTCACGTGGCCAGCGCCGGCGGCATAAGCCTCCGCAACCACCACGCGGGCAAAGGGCGCGCACTCGACCGGAGACTGAACGACAACCTCCTGGCCGGGCTTGACGTTTACGCCCTTGCGGACAACCAGGCGCGCATAGTTTTTAATCTTGGGCTCCAGGGACTTCATACCCTCCAGGGCCTCTTCGACCGTCAGGGCAGCTCGAATCATGTGCCACTCCATCTATCTATAGAACAGTAAAAAGGCGCGCCGCAAAAACGACGCGCCTTATATCTTAGCGATAAGTATGTATGCAAACGCTACTTCTTCTTGGAGTCCTTCTTGTCCTCCTCGGCAGCTGCGCGCTCGATAAGAGCGTTGAGCTTGTTCTCGGACATGCCCTCGGCCTGCGCGCGGTACATGTTGCGCAAGGGACGAATACGAGCGAAGTCGTAGATAAAGTCACCTAGGATGATGACATAGGACAAAACGATGCCGACCATCTGGACAGGGCTGGACACCATGCCAGCGGGAGCGAAGTACAGCGAGGCCCAAATTGCCACGACGAGCACCATGCCAATGGCGAGCACAATCCACCAGATGCGACGGCGCTTGGTGTAGTCCTCGTCCTGCTTGAGGAGGATATTCGACACCGTATAGATGCGGTCCTCCTTGGCGCGCTGCTTAGCCTTGCGGGCGCGCTTCTCCTCTTTAGAGAGGCCCTCGAGGTTCTCGCCCTTCTCGAGCTCTTTGCGGCGTGCCTTAGACGAAGCCGGCACGACGCGAACGGAGCTCGCTGCTTGGCGGGCGGGCTTAGCAGATGCGGCAGACTTGCGCGCAACCCCGGTAACTTCGTGGGATTGCGTGCGCTTGTTCGTGGCGCTACGGGTACTCACTTATGCGTTCTCCTTCATGCTTGTGAACTGGGAGCCCGTGATGATCTGGAAGGCCTCGCGATAGCGCTCGGACGTGCCATCGATGACCTCGGCGGGCAGGTGCGGGGTCTCCCCCGTCATATCCCAGTTGGCCTTGAGCCAATTGCGGACGAATTGCTTGTCGTAGCTAGGCTGGATCTTGCCCTCCTCGTAGCTGGCAGCAGGCCAGAAACGGCTGGAGTCGGGCGTGAGGCACTCGTCGATCAGCGTGACCTTGCCATCGATGACACCAAACTCGAACTTGGTGTCGGCAATGATGATGCCACGGGTCGCGGCGTACTCGGCAGCGGCCTTGTAGATCTTGAGGGAAAGGTCACGAATCTGCGTGGCGATGTCCTCGCCCACGATCTCGCAGCAACGCTCGAACGAGATGTTCTCGTCGTGGTCACCGATCTCGGCCTTCGTGGACGGCGTGAACAACGGCTCGGGAAGCTTGGAAGCCTCGGTCAGGCCCTCAGGCAGCTGGATACCGCAGACGGTGCCGTTCTCGTCGTAGGTCTTCTTGCCCGAACCGGTCAGATAGCCGCGGACGATGCACTCGATAGGAATCGTCTGGGCCTTCTTAACCAGCATGGCGCGGCCAGCGAGGTAGTCACGATACTCAGCAAACTCCTCAGGGAAATCCGCCGGGTCGATGGAAACGAGATGGTTGGGAACGATGTCGGCAAACTTATCGAACCAGAATGCCGAGATGCGATTGAGCACCTCTCCCTTAAACGGAATCTCGTCGGGAAGAATGAAGTCGAACGCAGAAATGCGGTCGGTGGCGACCATCAGCAGGTTTTCACCGGCATCGTAAATATCACGAACCTTGCCACGGGAATCCGGACGACGCTCCATCGTTGTCACGTGAGTCACTCCTTACCTAAATACGACAGAAATGCGGGTTCTTTCCCGCATGTTTTCGCAAACTCGGAGCGGCAGGGACGCGGCCCCTCCTTCACCGAATAGCGAAAAGCTAGTGCTCCATTGTAGTAGATGCCGCGTCCGCCGTGTGCTCGCGGGGCAGATGAATTGTAAAAGTCGTACCCTTTCCAAGCTCCGACTCCACGGATATGTAGCCATGGTGACGCTCGACGATCTGCTTGGTCACGGCGAGGCCGACGCCCAGGCCGCCAGCTTCGCGGGCGCGGCTGGCATCGGCGCGCCAAAACCGCCCGAAAATGCACGACAGATCGTCCTTGGCAATACCGATGCCGGTATCAGAAACGGCAATGCTGACGTGCCTGCGGTCACTGAGCACCGACACCACGACCCAACCGCCCTCGGGGGTGTAGCGCATGGCGTTGCTCATGAGGTTGATAACACATTGCGTGATCATGTCGGGATCGGCCTCGACGACATCGTCGTGCCCTTGGGTTTCATCTGCAAAGAGAAGACGAAGGTCACGGTCGGCAAACAGACGCTCCTGGCCGTTCACAATCGATCGCACGAACGGAACCATGTCCACCGGTTCTAGATTGAGCGGAGCCGTGCTGTTTTCCATACGCGATAGGTCGAGCATCTGCTGCACCAGACGAGCCAGGCGACGCGTCTCGGAAGCAACGGTCTCCAAATGCTCATCGTCGGTGGGATACACGCCATCCTGCATGGCCTCGACCGTTGCGAGCATGGCCATAAGCGGCGTGCGAAGCTCGTGTGCAACGTCTGAGGTCAGGCGCTTCTCGTGTTTCATATCCTTCTCGAGCGAGGTGGCCATCTCATCGAAGGTCTCACCCAGCTGATCGATCTCGTCATCACCGCGCAGCCCCGTGCGAGCCGACAGGTCGCCGTCACGGATTTGCTTTGCGGTACTGGTGATGCGATGAATCGGTTTGGTGAGCATGCGCGACACGAGCGATCCGATAACGACCGAAATGCAGATTGCAACAACCGCGGCGAGGGCCATGGCGTTAAAGGTCTTCTCCCTAAACGCAGAGTCCGCCTTGGTGAGCAGAGCGTCGGAGCCGATGGCCCACAGCTTTACCTGTCCGACATGCTCGCCGGAAGACGTTACAATCTCGACGTTAGCAACGCTATCGGAGTCGGTTGGAGCAGACGAGACAGGGCTATGCGATGCCCTCTTGCCGCTCGTGTCGTCGGTCGTAGCCTGGTTTTCGCGTACATCGGCGGTGGCGCTTGCCGAGGGCCAGGAATCGTCATAAACGATCACACCCTTTTTATTGACGACCTGCATGCCCAGATCGTCGGAAACTAAACTCGACGTTGCGACCGTGCGCAGTTCTCCCGCGGTCCAAGAGCCGTTTTCCTCATATGAGGTCGCCAACTTCTCGGCAGCGGAGTTTGCGATTTCGACGATATTGGAGCGTGTGTAATCCGAAAAGACCGTGCCCCACACAACAGAGACAACGCCCACCAGCACCAATACCGTCATGAGCGATGTCAGAGCAAAAGCAAGTGCCATGCGCGAGGGATAGCTCATCGTTGGCCGTGAATCGGAACGAGGCGTGTTCCAACTAGCCTTGGAACCCGCCTCGCTCTCCTGCTTGTGCTTTTGTCCGATTTCAAAGCGCGCAGGTGTCATATGTGATTTCCCTATTTCTCGTCCGACTTATCGGTCTTGGCCGGAGCCTCGAAGCGATAGCCGACACCATGGACGGTGTAGAGCCACTTGGGCTTCTTGGGATCATCGCCCAGCTTGGCGCGAAGATTCTTCACGTGGCTATCGATGGTGCGCTCATAGCCCTCAAAGTCATACCCGAGCACTTTCTCGACCAGCTCCATGCGGTTATACACACGGCCGGGATGGCGGGCAAGCGTGGTGAGCAGCTTAAACTCGGAAGCCGTCAGATCGACTTCCTTGCCCTCGACCAAGATCTTGTGGCCCGAGATATCGATGACCAGATCGCCGAAGTCGAGTACCTCGACGGCGGGCTCGTCGGCCTGATGGGCACGGCGGAACAGAGCGCGAACGCGGGCGACGAGCTCGCGCGGCGAGAACGGCTTAATCAGATAGTCGTCGGCGCCGAGCTCAAGACCGATAATACGGTCCTCGATCTCGCCCTTAGCCGTCAGCATGATGATGGGGACATCCGAGGTATCGCGAATGGTGCGGCAAACGCGCTCGCCGGGAATCTTGGGGAGCATAAGGTCGAGCACGACCAGGTCGAACTGATGCTTCTCGAACTCCTCGATCGCGGACTGGCCGTCGCCGACGCCCACAACCCAGTAGCCTTCGCGCTCGAGATAGGCAGCGACGGCGTCACGGATTGCCTTCTCATCCTCGACCAGCAGAATCTTTTTTGCATCTGAAGCCATAACACGGCCCCCCTGTCTCAATTAGCTAAGAACAAGCCCATTTTAACGCACCTGAGCCCGCCGGATGCCGCTATGACGCGGCAGCTCGGCAGGCGGTACTCACAATTACAACGCGTTTATTCCCCTGTTGGCGCCTTTTTAACCCCTCTAAGCTTAAAGAGAGAATAGGCGTGCAGTGACCGTCTCTGGTATACCCTGGCTGTTGCGCACCGTGGCGTACGTAAGGAATGAGTCCGATTTTCCCGCCGTAGCTGGATAATCGCCATACTCCAAAGCGCGGTCGGGCGACAGCAGCGAGCCATAGGTCTTGGCAGAGGTGTCGATCAGGAAATGCGACGCCTGTACCTTAACAAGGTATTTATTCTTCTTGCCAGCCGCACATGCGAGCGGCTCGCGTGACAGAAAGAGGTACGGCCCTCCCTCATTACCGATATACGTGCCCATATTGCCCAGGCTGCCCACGCCGCTATAGGCCGCCTCGATAGAAAACACGAAGGTATCGCCCATATACACGGCCTCGAAAGGCGAGACTGACGAGGGAAGGACTAGCTGGGCACGCTTGGTGTTGTTGCCGTCGGTCAGATCGATTGCCGTTATGCCGTAGTAGACGCCCTCGTCGTTGCGGACACGCGGCGAGATGGTCAAAATGCCGT
>DBFMRS010000007.1:0-5199 GCA_048387515.1 Collinsella sp. | reverse complement strand
CATCAGACCTAAGAACTGCTTTCTGTCAATCATTCTTCATTCCCCTTGTCTACTTGATTTGACTTTCTCAGCTGAATGGGGATACAGAACAGTCCCGTCAAGTTCCTTATCTTCCACAAAAACTAGAATCCATTTATCACCTGCTTTCAACCCTGAGACATATCCGGAACTTGACTTACGGCGCATATCGATTCTCTTACGGCAACCACTTGGCATAAGCGCCTCAAATTGCCCGTTATGAACATCCGATAGAGCACGCACCTCGACTGCAACAACCGTGTCGTTTTCTCCCCCATTAGTCGCCCTTAACAGAAAGAAGCTCGCTGCGGTGAGCAAAGCAAAGGAAAGCACCAATAGGAGCATTGCCCTTCGAATGAACTTGTCGCCGTTCACGAGTACAATCAACCCTTGCAATATGTGCCATCGTGAGACGTGTAAATTGATACGTCATATGGAAGAAACTGTAGCTGGTTTGTCCATCCATTCCAAACAACAAGCAGGTACTTCTTGGCATTCGAGTATGTGTTATGCATTGCCACGTAGCCCACAACTGCCATTGCGTGCCCGCTGCCATTTGACCGGAGCCTTCCAGAGAAAATACTCAGATTCCCCGAGTCGGTATTCACCCTAAAGGAATCCCATGACGGATACCAAACGAATGACGTCTCAAGCTCCTTGCCTCGTCTTGCACAAAACTCCTTTAAGGCCGGAGCGGGTTTGTCAGGAGAAGTCTTGCCTTGAGTAAAGTACAGACCAGTCGCTTGATCATATTTCTTTCCTCCTTCTTCTTCCCATGTCCCCGACAGCCTCCAAAGCTCCGAGTATAAATCGGACAATTTAAGGCGGTTCAAAGTCACATAGTGACTGCTAACTGCAAACATTGCCGAAACAGCGCAAGCATAAGTCCCCGTTTCTTTGATAACTTCTGTTTGCGTTGGCGTTATTATTCCCGAAACCGTTTTGCTCGCATCAACAACATATCCCTGTTTATACAAATCCTTGGCAGATACAAAAACGTCATCGAAATGTTCCGGCGATCCGCTGCGATTGCCTCCCGAGGACAATTTATTTGGTACTTTTTTTCCACTTGCGTCTAAAACAATGTTTTTATCTAAGTCGGCAACGCCAACAGTTAGCTCGTCAATCTTTAACGCAACGACGTTATCCGAGGATGCGAGGAGTGCAATTTCTTCGCTTGCACTCTCGATAGGTAAAAGAGCGTTCGGAGCCAAGCAGTATTCGCTGATCCACCAAGATCGCTCTGAATCAAATACGACGTAGCCATAGTTAACGTCATCCCGCTTCGCGCGAACGATATACCCGATTGATTCCCCATCGGAATTCACCATTTTTACTGGGTCACAAGTGGTCACCGGCTCATCCGATACGTCATCAAAGAAAGCTTGCGCTTGCTCCACAGCTATTTGCGGTGTGACACGAACCAAGTCGTCGTCTCCAAAAACCAACCTTGGAGACATCAGGGCGGCAAGCAATACTATGAATCCGACAATCACCTTTCTCGAATAACGCATTTCTTCCTCCATCCGTGCAGTAGGGAGATACGGTAACTAAATGATATTCGTGAGATAGTTATACGTTTGATATTGTTTTTACTGACCCACTTTAAATCGGTGAAAGGCCTTCTTTTCGCCCTAAACGAGAAAAGGGTACTGGAGAAATCTCCGGTACCCTCACATTCCTCTATTTACTTGCTAGTCCTTAAACAGATAGCCCACGCCGCGGACGGTGGTGATGTGCGCCGCGATCTGCGGGCCCACCTTGGAGCGGATGCGTCGAATGTGCACGTCGACGGTGCGCGTGCCGCCGCAGTACTCAAAGCCCCATACGCGGTGCAGCAGCACCTCGCGGCTGTAGGCGCGGTTGGGGTGCGTCGCCAAAAAGCTCAGCAGCGAGTACTCCATCAGCGTCAGGTCGATGGGCTCGCCATCGAGCGTCACCTGGTAGGTAGCCAGGTTGATCTCAAGGTTATCGATGTTGAGCACATCGTCGGCGGTAACGGTCTCCTCCTCGCCCATCAAGCGCTGCGCGCGAGCCTTGAGCTCGTTGGGCGTCGCCGTGGGGCACACAAAGTCGGCATGCGCGTGATTCGGCAGGCGCAGGGTGCCAAGGGCCTCATCGTCGACGATCACCAGCATGGGGACGCCGCCGCGATCGTCAAGCCACTTGGCAATCTGATCGATGCGGTCGCTGCGGATGCCATCGGAATCGAGAATCAGCAGGTCAAAGTCGTGCGCCGCAGTCGGCGAATCGGGGGTAGCCAGGCTCACCTCGACACCCAGGGTGGTCGTCAAGCTGCGGGCAAACTCGTGGAAGCGCGTCGTGCGCGCCATGAACAGGGCACTCTTTTCGGACATATCGGCCTCCAAGGAAATGAGCTCAATCGTACTGGAACAAGCCAGCGCGATTAGGAGTTCGCCAGGTAGTGCTTGATCTCCCACTCGGTGATCGTGGACTCAAACTTATGCCACTCATCGCGCTTCTTTTTGAGGAAGAAGCTGTGAATGTGCTCGCCGAGGGCATCCTTCATAAACTGTGAGTCCTCAAAGACGTCAAGCGCCTCTTTGAGCGAGCGCGGCAGCGGTGCGTAGCCGGCCTCGACCATCTGACGGTCGGTAAGCTTGAGCGTCTCGGCCGTTGCCTCGGGCGGGAGCTCCAGTTTGCGCTCGATGCCATCGAGACCAGCCGCCAGCGTGACGGCGTTGACCAGGTACGGGTTGGCCATGGGATCGGGACTGCGCAGCTCGATGCGCGTGGACAGCTGCTTGCCGGGCTTGTAGACCGGAATGCGGACCATGCTCGCGCGGTTGCGCAGGCCCCACGTGGCGTACTGCGGCACGGAGTCGCCACCCGTGGTAATGCGCTTGTACGAGTTGACCGTGGGGTTGGTGATAGCGCTAATCTCGCGGGCATGCGCCAGAATGCCGGCCATGTAGTGCTTGGCGACGTCGGAGAGGTGGTACTTCTCGTCATCCTCGCCCCAAAAGACGTTGTTGCCGTCGTGGTCGAATAGCGACTGGCACAGGAACATAGCGCTGCCGTCCTCGCCCGCCAACGGCTTGGGCATAAAGGAGGCGTGGCAACCGCTCTCGTAGGCCTGCTGCTTAATGATGAGTTTGGCCGTGGTGATGGCGTCGGACATGCTCAGGGCCTCGGCGTGGCGCAGGCTCATGCCGTGCTGCGAGCGGCCGGCGGCGTGGAAGGTGTACTCCACGGGCACGGACATCTTCTCGAGCGTGAGGACCGTGTTACGACGCAGGTCGCGAGCGGCATCGCTCACCGAAAGATCGAAGTAGCCCACGTTGTCGAGCGGCTCGGGGGTGTGCTCGTCGGGGAAGTAGTAATACTCCAGCTCGGCACCCACGTTGAGCAGATAGCCAGCTTTCTCGGCCTTGCGGAACATGCGGCGCAGGGCATCGCGCGGATCGCCGGCAAACGGCTTGCGGTCGGGGGTGCACACGTCGCAGAACACGCGGGCGACGCCGTTGTGGCTCGGGCGCCACGGCAGGATCTGGAAGGTCGAAGCATCGGGGAACGCCAGCATGTCGGCTTCCTCGGGCGTAGCAAAGCCCTCGATGGCGGAGCCGTCAAAGCCAATACCCTCCTCAAAAGCGACCTCGAGGTCCTCGGGGCTAATGGCAAAGTTCTTGAGGCGGCCGAGAATGTCGACAAACCACAGACGCACAAAGCGGATGTCACGCTGCTCTACGGAGCGGAGTACGTAATCGATGTTCTGCTGGTTCATGTCGCTCCCCTTTCTTTCGGGCGGGTTTCGACTGGTCTATATCGCAGATACTATCGCAGAAAAATGTTTCCGCAGGGTTAAAGCGTATCAAGCGCTCAAAAAACGTGCGCGAACAGGCGGTTGCGAACGAGTGGCTAGCGCGAGGTCGAAGCGCGGTGTTCGATGTGGCCGGGGATCTCGATGCGTTTAGGCGCCAGCTTCGCGGCCTCGCCCACGGTGGTGGTAACGACGTCGATGCGCTCGGACAGGCGCTCGACTACGCGCTCGGCAATGGTGATGGTGTCTTGCGCTGCCGTGGTCACACCGCCAAAGAGCACGTGGTTCCAGGGGTAGTCGTCAAACGTCGCGATCTTGAGGCCAGCCGGCAATGAGGGTCCCAGCTGTGCTAGCGCCTCGGTCAGACGCAGGAAAACCAGGCCGTTGACGGCGATGAGGCCGAGCCTTTTGCCCGCATAGCCGCGGATGGTCTCGTCCAAGCGGCCAACGCCAGTGGCACCGCCATCGGCCAAGGTGACAACCTCGCCCGCAAGGCCGCGGCGCGAAAGCTCTTCGACAAAGGCCTCGGCGCGCTCTCGACGGACGGGGCTGTCGTCGTTTGCCTCGGTGAGCAGGCACAGGCGCTCGCTGCCCGCAGCGGCCAAGGCGTCTACCAAGCCGGCGACCAGCTCACGGTTGTTAGATGTCACCAGATCGATGCCACCGTCGGCAACATCGCGGTCGAGCAGCACGACGGGCAGGCGTCCCGCGGCCGCGGCGATTGCCTCGTCGTTACCGCCGCAGGTATTGACGACCAGGCCGTCCACGCCGGCATCGATAAGCCTGGTGAGCGACTCTGCTTCCTTTGCGGGATCGTTGCCGCTAATGGCCGTCATAAGCGAGCAGCCGCGCGCGGCGGCACTGGCGGAAAGACCTTCGAGCATAGCGCTGGAGAACGGGTTGGCGATGTCGGCCAAGATCACGCCGATGAGGTTGGTGCGCGAGCTGCGCAGATTGCGCGCGGCGGCACGCGGGCGATAGCCGGTGCGCTCGATAACCGCCGCGATGCGAGCACGGGTTTCCTCGGTCATTTGCCCGGGGCGGTTGTTGAGATAGCGCGAGACCGTGGCTGGGCTCACGCCCGCCTCGGCGGCAATGTCCTTAATTCTCATCTGCGCCATAGCGCACCCCGTTTCCCAATTGTCGGCGGTCTGAGCCATTTTAGGCATTTTTAAAAATCTCGGTTGCAAAACGCTGTAGGTGAGCCGCATCGTTTTTGCGTCTCGAGCAGATGCGATGATGGGCTAGATAGACGAGTCTTTAGGCAGCTCAAAGTAGTCGGGATGCAAGGCGATAACCGGGCCCTGCTCTTCGGGCATCAGGTGCAAGTGCGTCTCTGCCAGATAACTCGCCGCATCGGTATCGCCCCTCTTAATGGCCTCGAGAATCCGGCGATGCTG
>DBFMRS010000006.1:0-3714 GCA_048387515.1 Collinsella sp. | reverse complement strand
TGTCCGCAGCCACACTCGGGCACTTGGAACGGGGGAAACGGCGGTCGACGAAACTGGAGAGGAGGTATTACGAGCTCCTGTGCGAATTGGAGAGAGCGCTCCCGCAAACTGCCTCTTGACAACTTATAGGAGCGTCGGTTTTAGTTTTCGTTATGCGGGTTGTGCTTGGCTATTGCAAAAAAGTCTACTCACTTAGGTTTGAGGGTCGTTTGCTGGCGCCTATTTGCGCTTGTTTGCTGACGCCGCGACCATCAGAGGCCCCTAGGACTCTTGTGGCAGGCGCTTCTTGCCTTTGCGGGCGCGGTTTTTAAAGTTCGCGACGGCTTCTTCCATGCCCAGAGGTACATAGGTGAGCTCATCGAGGTTGTCGGGCAGGTAGCAGGCAAGGCTTTGCTCCTGCGCGCGACCCGTCGCGAGCTGATTGTCGCTGGGCTGTGCGCCGGGTGCGGCGCAAATGCCGTAGACGACGGCACCCATCTCGCGCGTGCGGCACTCGTACTCGGTCTCGGGATGCTCGGGATGGTCGCGGCGTACGTCGTCACTTACCCAAAGCGTATCGTAGCCGGCCGCGGCAAACTGCCCCAGGGCGTAGTCGCGCAATGGCTTGCTGTCGGTTCGCAGCGTGACGGTGGCGCCGGCTGAAAAGAGTGGGCGGTAGAGCGTCAGATGGTCGACATGGACGAGTCGTTTTTTGGCGTACTTGGCCTTGGGCTGCGGCGTGGGAAAGTTGATGGTGATGGCATCGAGCTCGCCTGCGGCAAACAGTTGCGGCAGCGATGCGGCGCCTCGGGGCAGGACGAGTGCGTTGGTCAGCTCCTGCTCGCAGATTTTCTGCGCGGCATAGGCGATGCAGATGGGCTCCTGGTCCATGCCGATAAAGAGCGTGTCGGGCTCGCGGTGGGCGCGCTCGACCAGATAGGTTCCTTTGCCACAGCCCAGATCCAGGTGAAGGCGCTCGAAGGGCTTGCTGTCAACTGGCGCGCAAGCCTCGCGCCAATCTCCGGCATAGGCCTCGGGGCTCGTCTCAATCGCATCGGCGTAGCGCTCCAGGCGCTCCTCGAGCACAAAGTTCTTAGGCGTGCGAACGTGGACGGCTCCCATGAGGCTCCTTGGTCATAAGTATGGAACGTATAGCTGCGCGTTCCGTCAATGGGTTGAAAAAGGGTGGGCATAGTTTGCCCGAAAGATGCGGCACGGCCCGGCGGCGAGTCGCCGATACCTACAGACGTTTGAGAATCACATAGCGGTTGAGCTTGCCGCTGCGACCGTCGGCATGGAAGCGCTCAAGCTCGCGCACGGGGACCTCGCCGCTCTTGTAGAACGTACGGACGCCGCGCACCAGGTCGGTGATCTGCTGATCGTCAAAGTGATGGCAATAGCGGTAGGCGTGGCGGTCGTTTTGCCAGCCAATGAGGTGGTCGCCGGCTTCAAACTGCGCGGAATCGTAACCCTCAAACGGCGGGGTGAGCTCGGCGCGGGCCTCGGCGCGAACGGCTTTGCGCGCCATGCGCTCGTCATTCATAAACTCCCAAAAGCTGATGGCGATGATGCCGCCCGGGCGCGTCTGGCGCACCAGGGCGTCGAGCACGCGTACGCGGTACTCGCACGACGGCACGTGGTGCATAAAGCCAAAGCAGACCGAGATGTCGGCGAGCGGGGCATCGAAAAGCACATCGGGCGTCTCGGCGGGGTTGAGCTTCATGAGGGCATCGAGCACATCGAGTTCCTGGAAGTGCAGGTTGGGAATGCGCAGGGCGTGACCGCGCGCATCGATAGCCAAATCCTGACACGAGTCGACGCCATAGAACTCAAACGGGCAGCTGGCATCTGCCGAGGGGTTTGCGCCGTCGACGCCCTTGGCGGCAAGTGCGCCGCCGGCGGCAAAGTTTTCGAATCGCATATTGCCGCAGGCGAGATCGAAGACGCGGACGGGATGCTCGATTGTGGCGACGTCGAGCTGCTCGAGCGCGATGTCCATGGTGCGCACCCAGCCGGGCCACGGGGCCTGGCGCGTATCGGAGAAGGAGGCGGAGTGCTCGCGATAGAACGTGTTGTTGAGCTGGATGAGCGATGAGGCGAAATCGCGGTTCACGGCGCGGAACTCCCTCCGTTGGCGGTGCGGAATTAACAGTACGACCATACTACCGTTAACGCCGCAACGGGGACAACCGAGCCGTGGGTCATTGCTTTGTTTGGACACATTTCCGCAGCTCATATGCACCCGCAACCGCCGGTTGTCAAAAATCTCACTAGAATAGGTGGCATGCTTTTGGCAGTGGCGGATAGATTTTTAACTGTGCAAGGCGCCTTAAGAACAAAAACGGTCCGGCGGCACGGCTGGCATCACATAGGAGGAACCATGAATGTAGAAACTGCGCAGCGGCTCGCTGACCTTCGTCGCAGCAAGGGTTTTAGCCAAGAAGGGCTGGCGCGAAAGCTGGGGCTGTCGCGCCAGGCGGTCAGTAAATGGGAGCGCGCGGAGAGCTCGCCCGATACCGAGAACCTGATCTCGCTCGCCAAACTCTATGGCGTGAGCCTGGACGAGCTCCTCAATCCGAGTGACGAGATCGAGGACGATATCGAGTTTGAGAACGAGGACCGCGCCCGCCAGCGCGAGGCCGAGGCGGCGGAACGTGCCCGAACCCATGAGGCGGCGGCGCGCGCTACCGAGGCGGCAACACAGGCGAGTGATGCTGCGGCCAAGGCGGCGCAAGCGGCAAGCTGGAGTGCACAGGCTGCCAATGCCGCTACGGCGCAGGCGACGAGTGGCACCGCGGTTGGCTCGGCTCCGGTGAAGGGCCCGTTCCAGTCGTTCCCATATTGGGCCGTGTGCTGGCTGCTGTTCTTTTTGCTGATGTTCCTGTTTGGTACCGGCCCCTTTGCCGCACTGATCTTCTTTACGATTCCCATCTATCACTGGGTGGCACGTGCGCTCGATGGTGATTGGGCGCGTGGGGATATCCAGGTTGGCCCGGCACCGGTGACAGCTAGGGCTCAGAATGTTTCCGCTTCGGTTGATGCTGACGTGGCTACCGCGGCCACCGCTGAGCCATGTGCCAAAGAGGGTGATGAATGATGAAGCTTTCGCATGAATCCAAGGTACGCTTGGGTGTTGGCATCGGAGCGTTTGTGCTCATCATCGGGCTTGTATTTGGTGCCTCGCGGCTATTGGCTCATTCCGATATGGTGCGTACGACCGGTATTCTATCTGGCCATTTGACTGATTTTGACGATATGTTTGACGACGATGATCTCTTGGATAGCGGTAACTATTCCGCTCAGCCTCAGCAACTTTCGAGTGCGACCTTTGATGCCGATGAGTTCCGCTACCTCGATTTCGATATCGATGCGGCTACGGTGGACGTCAAGGTTGTTGATGGCAACAAGGCTCGCGTTATCGAGCGGGGACGCGTTGCCAATGGCATGGATGTCTCCAAGGCCGCGACGCAGAACATCGCATCCGTCGAGGACTCGACGCTCAAGGTTTCCCAGTTTGGAAGTGATGACGGTAAGGCAATTGACCGCTCGGTTACGGTTGAGCTGCCGCGCCGTGTTGCCGAACATCTGAAGGGAATCAACGCGCACGTGGGCTCGGGTGATCTGCAGATTGCCGGTGTCACCTGTGATGGTTTCGACCTTTTCCTGGGTGCGGGAGATGTAGAGTTTTCGGGCAGCGTGACTGATGCGCTCAGCGCTGAGGTCGGTTCGGGCGAT
>DBFMRS010000005.1:0-13688 GCA_048387515.1 Collinsella sp. | reverse complement strand
GCCGTCGCCCGTGCCATGGTCAACCGCCCGCCGCGGCTGATCTGCGACGAGCCCACGGGCAACCTTGACCCGGCGATTTCGCTGGGCATTATGAAGCTGCTCGAGCGCATTAACCGCACCGGCACCACCGTGATCGTAGCTACGCACGATCGCGAGATGGTCGATAGCATGCACCGTCGCGTGATCGCCCTCGAGGGCGGCCACGTTATCCGCGACCAGGAGAGGGGAGGTTACGGCAACTATGGCACCAACTAATGTGGGTTACTCGCTCAAAGAGGCTATCAGCCATTTCTTCCGTAACTGGACCACCTCGCTCGGCGCCGTCATCACGATTTTCCTTTCGCTGTTTATCATCGGCCTGTTCATTATGGGTTCCGCGATGCTGAACTCCGTGATCGGCACCGTCGAGGATCAGGTTGTCATCAACGCATTTATTAGCGATGACGCTGACCAGGCAGACGTCCAGGCGTTTGAGGCCGAGCTTAAGACCTGGAGCAATGTGAAGTCCGTGACCTATAAGGACAAGGACGACGCGCTGGCCGAGTACACGAGCAAGATGTCGGGCAATGCCGATGCAACCCTGAGCGCGCTCGACGGTCAGAATCCGCTGCCGGCTTCGTTTGCGATCGAGATGGACGACCCGTCCAAGGTCGAGAGCACGGCGAAGAAGCTCAAGAAGGATGCCGATTTCCAGAAGATCGCGGATGACGGCGACGTCAACGCGAGCGTGCTGTACGGCCAGGAGGAAGTGAGCCGCCTGTTCCAGGTGACCAACTACATCCGCATCGCCGCCGTGGTGCTCGTTGGTCTTCTGACCTTTATCGCATTCATCTTCATCAACAACACGATTCGCCTGTCCATCACGGCGCGTCGTCGTGAGATTGCGATTATGCGTCTGGTCGGCGCCAGCAACGGCTTCATTCGTGGCCCGTTTATCACCGAGGGCGTGCTGCAGGCCATTTTGGGCTCGCTGCTTTCCATCGGCGTTCTGGAGCTGCTGCGCAATCTGATGATTCCGCGTCTGCAGGAGAGCATCGGCTGGATGTCGTTTGCCCTGCCGATGCAGTACTACCTGGTGACCTATGCTGCGCTGATTCTGGTCGGTGTGATTATCGGTCTCTTTGGTTCTGCCATCGCCATGCGCCGCTACCTGCGCGTGTAGGCATGCTTGGAATTCATCCCTTCCAACGGGTCGTCTCTTATGGGGCGGCCCGTTTTTTGATCCCTAGGGGACGGCAGGAAAGCGAATCATTTGGGTAGACTCTTTGGAGTTCGCAATCGATAGTTAGGAGGCGCCATGGGGCGCAATAACAAGCATAAGCGTGGAGCTCGCAATCAGCGCGGGCCGGTGCGCAGCGAACGCCGTCCGAGCCTGACCGGGCGCGTGCAGCTCCATGAGCATAGCGCCTACGTTGTAACCGAAAACGGCGACTACAAGGTCATGGGCCGCGGTAAGCGCGAGATCATGGATGGCGATACCGTTGCCGTGAGCGTTAAGAACAGCCCGCACGGTGAGCGGCGCGCCGTGATCGAAAGCGTGGTTGAGCGTGCAGCCATAAGCGTGGTGGGCACGTACCAGACCGCCGGTCCGCTCGGTGTGATCGAGCCGCTCGATTCGCGTCTGAAGGCCGACTTCTTCATTCTGCCCGAGGATACCTCGGCGGATCGTCTGGGTGTCCACCCGGGTGATGCTGTTGTCGCGCGCATTTTGACCTACCCGACGCGCCTGGAATCGGGTACCGTGACGATCGAGCGCCGCATTGGCGGAGATGACGCGCCCGATTTGGGCGTTCAATATGTGATGGCGCGTTACGGCTATACCGATAGCTATCCCGAGGCCGCGCTGGACGAGGCCGAGGGGCTTTCGCTCGATGTGTCCGCGGCGCTTAAGGACCCGCTCCGCCGCGATCTGCGCGACCGCTTTGTCATCACGATCGACCCAGTCGACGCGCGCGACTTTGACGACGCCATTTCGCTGGAGCGCACGCCCGAGGGTGGCTACAAGCTGGGTGTGCATATCGCCGACGTTTCACACTATGTGGCTTGGGACGGGCATATCGATCTTGAGGCTCGCCATCGTACGACATCGGTGTATCTGGCCGATCGCGTGCTTCCCATGCTGCCCGAACGCCTGTCCTGTGACCTGTGCTCGCTTCGCCCTGACGAGGACCGTCTTGCGTTTACCGTTGACATTGAGCTCGATGCACAGGGTCGCGTGCGGCATTACGATCCGTACCCCAGCGTGATTCGCTCGCGTGTGCGTATGGACTATGACGGCGCCGAGGCGCTGCTGGTGCGTGCCGGCGCGGTTGAGTATTCGGTGCTGGAGGGTGCGGCCGAGGATGTTGCGGCTGCCGAGACCTCGCGCGAGGAAGCGCTTGAGCGCGGTCTTGCGTGCGAGGAGGTCGCCCGCGGCTACAACGTCGACCTCTGCGATTTCCTTGTCGCCGCCAACGAACTCGCCGAACTTCGCCGTCGTATCCGTCGCGCTCGCGGCTCGGTCGATTTTGACACGGCCGAGATTCGTGCTCTATTGGATGAGGACGGAGTGCCCGTGCAGATTGTGGCGCGTGAGCGTTCGTGTGCCACGTCGCTTATCGAGGAAGCCATGCTGCTCGCCAACGAGTGCGTTGCAGAGTGGCTGGCAGACCGTGATATCGAGGCCTGCTATCGCGTGCATGAGGATCCGAGCCCCGATAGCCTGCACGGTGCCGCCGTTGCGCTGGCGCAGCTAGGCATCATCGACGATCGCCGTGCTGCCGGTATTGCCCTGGGGAGCCCCGATGAGCTGCAGGCTGCAGTTGATGCTGCCGCCGGTACGGCCAACGCACCGCTCGTCAACACGCTGCTTCTGCGCAGCATGCAGCGCGCGCTGTACAAGCCGCGCAACGAGGGCCACTTTGCGCTCGCCGCGCCGTGCTACTGTCACTTTACGAGTCCCATCCGTCGCTACCCCGATCTGGTGGTGCACCGCGTGCTCAAACTGCAGTTGGCCTACGAGCGGCTCGGCGGCAAGGACGCCTTGGTCCGTACGCCGCGGCTGATCGGCAAGGGGTGCGAGTCGCTGCCGCGCATTCTGCCGCAGATCTGCCGCGCATGCAGCGATGCCGAGCGCGCGGCAGATGCCGCCAGCCATGCGACGCAAAAGATCAAGATTGCCCAGTACTATGAGGACCGTCTGGGCGAGCGCTATGCCGGAACCGTCTCGTGGGTTAGCAGCATGGGCCTCTTTGTGCGCTTGGATCTAACGCAGGTCGAAGGCTTGATTTCGATCAAGAGCCTGGGCAACGAGTGGTTCGAGTTCGACGAGGACGCGCTTACGCTGACGGGCGCCGACACGGGGACTCGTTACGAGCTGGGGCAGCGCGTGATTGTCGAGGTCTCGCGCGTCAATACCACGCGTGGGCACTTGGACTTTAAGCTTATCCATTAGCCAAATCCCGACTCATGGTGGGGGAGCGGAGGGCGGCCTTTCGGGACCGCCCTTCGCATTTGAATCGTGGCTACCTTGCCGTCTGCTCGGCCGCCCGCTTACCTGCTATTTGAGAGGTAGAACCTACCAAAATAAACCTGTCCCTTTTTGGCAGGTTTACAAGAAAGCGGGGATGAGATGGCGACGGTGTACGGTTATGCGCGGGTGAGTTCGCGCGATCAGAATCTTAATCGGCAGCTGGATGCGCTGGGCGCCTATGGCGTGGGCTCGGCGAATATTTATGCCGACCATGCGAGCGGCAAGGACTTCGATCGACCGCGTTATCGCGAGCTGCTGCACGTTCTGGGAGACGGGGACGTGCTGGTGGTGCTTTCTATCGACCGACTTGGCCGTAATTACTCCGAGATTCTTGAGGAATGGCGACGCATTACCAAGGAGCTCGGGGTTGCCATTGTGGTGTTGGACATGCCATTGCTTGACACGCGCGCCAGGGCCAGCGGCGCGCCGGATGTGACCAACACCCTGATTGCCGATATTGTGCTGCAACTGCTGAGCTACGTGGCGCAGGTGGAGCGCGAGAATATCCATCGGCGCCAGGCGGAGGGAATTGCAGCGGCGCGGGCGCGAGGGGTTCGTTTCGGTCGACCTCGCAAGCCGTGCCCTCCTCAGTTTGAGCTGGTGCGCGATAGCTATGAGGCGGGCGATATTACCCGCAGCCAGGCAGCAAAGTGCCTGGGCGTGTGCGTGGGGACGTTCGATCGCTGGATGCGCGAGGCGGGGTAGGGGTTTGCGTCGCTTTGTCGCTTCCTGTTGCGATTCAAATTTTGATACGGTGACGATGTCATTTGGGGCTACACTCGCTCATATTTAAAAAGACGGAGGTTGGCCTTTGGCGCACATGAAGAAAATAATCGGGTGGACCGCGATCGCTCTGTTCGCCGCAACGCTGGCGGGCATCTGGGTGCTGACGGAGCAAAACGCAGTGCAGACGTCGTTGCTGAGCGAGTCCACCGCGCGCGTGGTGGAGGGTCAGGCTGCGAGCGTTCAGGCTACCGGCATCACGGGTGAAACTCAGGCGGGGGACGGCATGACTGAGAGTACCAATCCGGCTGCCTCGACGGTCCAGCCTGGTCGACTTGCTTCCATTCGCATGTGGGTAGGCGCAAACGTCCGTCGCGTCGCCCATACCGTAGAGTTTTTCTTCGTCGGATTGTTCGCCTCGGTGATCGTGGTCTGCTTTTCCAGGCGTCCATGGAGTGTGTGTTCCCGTTGCGTGCCTGTGTTTCTCTTTTGCGCTGCCTGCTCCGTTGGCGACCAGGTGCATAAGATCTTTGTTCCCGGCAGGCATTTCGACGTTATCGATTTAGGATTCGATGCTGCGGGCTATGTCACCGCCATGCTGTTGGTATTGCTGGCAGCGGCGTTGGTGCGCCATGTGACTCGGCCGATCGGCGCCCATGCGAGGCGCTAGCCGGTAACAAACCCGTTTCTGATAATGCGACCTTGTTGAATTATTTTGTGTCGCGCGTATTTCCGAGCGGTCGGATTTGAGGGGCGAGCGGTAGAACGCTCGCCCTTTGTGCGCCACGATGCGGCACAATGTACCGCAAAAGCTGTTTGTATCCGGTACGAATCGTTCGTTGGTCTTTAATTCTTCTCAACGGAGGTGTTTGAGATGGCAAACGGATTGCTTTTGCGGCTTCGCGAGCGTGAGCTCAGCGCGAGCCCGGCGGAACGCAATGTCATCGCATATGTAAGCGCTCATCCGCACGAGGTGGTCGGGCTGTCCGTCCGCGGTCTTGCCGATGTCACGTTCTCCTCGCCCTCGAGCATTTTGCGCTTTTGCAAGCGTTTGGGTTTTGCGGGCTACAAGGAGTTCCAGCGCGAACTGATTGCCGAGCTGGCGCTCTTAGGTGACAAGAAAGACGTAGCCCTCGAGGACATCTCCATGGACGACAGCGTCGAACGTATCGTGGGGAAGGTGATGAAAAGCAACGTGCGTACGATCGAGGCGACGGCGCGAACGCTCGATTACACCGTCTTGGAGCGATGCGCGGCCCGTCTTAAGCGGGCACGCGCGGTCAATCTGTTCGGTATTGGTGCCTCCCGTTTGGTCGCGCACGATCTGGCGCAAAAGCTCATGCGTGTCGACAAAGAGTGCCATCTGTACGACGACTGGCATGATCAGCTCTTGTGTGCCAAGAACATGCATGAGGGCGATATGGCAATCGCCTTTAGCTACTCGGGCTTGACGCAAGAGGTGCTGGACTGCACCGCCGAGGCTCAACGCCACAACTGTCCCGTCGTGGCCGTTACCAAAGTAGATGGATCATCCAAGCTTGCCACCATGGCCGATGCCGTGCTCGGCGTCGCTGCGAGTGAACCCTTGGTCCGCAGCGGTGCCATGGCTTCGCGTATGGCCCAGCTTATGGTTGTCGATGCCCTGTACGCTGCTTACGTTGCCAGCGACTACGAACGGGCGACGCATGTCATTAAGCAAAACTACATCGAGAAACAGGAAAGATGAGGTGAATGAAATGCTCGATTTAACAAAATTCACGACCGAACAGCGTAATCAAAGGTCAATGGACCTTGATACGATGACATCGCTGCAAATCGTCACGACGATGAACGATGAGGATCTTCGTGCCGTCCAGTCGGTCACGAAAGTGTTGCCCCAGGTTGCCACAGCAATCGACTGGGCTGCTGAGACGCTCGAGCGCGGCGGGCGCGTCTTTTACATGGGCGCAGGCACCAGCGGTCGTCTGGGCGTACTCGACGCTTCGGAGTGTCCGCCCACGTTTGGCGTGTCACCCGATCTGATTGTCGGGCTCATTGCCGGAGGCGAGACGGCGTTTATCAAGGCTGTCGAAGGTGCCGAAGATAGCGATGAGCTTGGCGCGAACGACCTGCGGGAGCGTGGACTCTCGGACAAGGATCTTGTCGTTGGCCTGGCGGCAAGCGGTCGTACTCCTTATGTGGTGGGCGGCCTTGCGTACGCCAAGGCAACTGGGTGCAAGACCATTGCAATTGCCTGCAACCAAGGGTCGAAGATCGGGGAGAGCGCAGATCTTGCCATTGAGCCCGTGCCCGGTCCCGAGGTGCTGACCGGCTCAACGAGGCTCAAGGCGGGAACGGTTCAAAAGCTCATTCTCAACATGATTTCGACCGGTGCCATGGTCAAGATCGGCAAGGTATACCAAAACCTGATGGTCGATGTGCAGCAGACGAACGAGAAACTGGTGGTGCGCGGGCAGAACATCGTGATGGAGGCGACCGGCTGCACGCGCGAGCGCGCTGTTCAGGCGCTTGCAGATGCCGGCGGCCACGTAAAAACCGCTATTGTCTCGGTACTGCTGGACTGCGATGCCGAGCAGGCTGCGATAGCTCTTGAGCGGGCGCGAGGCCATGTCCGTGCTGCGGTGAGTGGCCATGAGAAGAGCAATGCCGACGCCCAATAGGTGCGCGGCGTGAGCTGATATGACATCCAGACGAGATACCCAATACAAGGAGGAGTTATGACGAACAAAGAGCTGGCTCAAAAGCTGCTGGACCTTTTGGGCGGTAAAGACAACGTGCTGGCAAACGCGGCGTGCATGACGCGCCTGCGCGTGACCGTCAAAGACACGGGCAACGTCGACACGGAGGGTATTAAGGCACTCGACGGCGTGATGGGCCTGGTCGAGGACGACACGATGCAGATTGTGCTGGGTCCGGGCAAGGTGAATAAGGTGCTCGAGGAGTTCTCCAAGCTCACCGGCCTTGCGAAAGGCGTTGCTGACGAGAGCGTGGTTGACGCTGCGGCCACAAACAAGGCCGCGCAGAAGGCCAAGTACGAGTCCAAGCCGGTTCAGGCCTTCCTCAAGAAGATTTCCAATGTCTTCGTCGCCCTGCTTCCCGGCATCATTGCGGCTGGCCTCATCAACGGTATCTGCAACGTCATTAACGTCTCGACGGCAGGCGCGCTTGCAGGCGAGTGGTGGTACCAGGGCATTCGTTCCATGGGCTGGGCCCTGTTTGCCTATCTGCCCATCTTGGTGGGCTATAACGCGGCACGTGAGTTTGGTGGCTCCGCTGCGCTGGGCGGCATCGCCGGCATGATGTGTATCGCCAACAGTGCCATGCCCCTGCTTGCGCCTGGCGCGGCTGATCCTGCCACTGCCATTCTGCTGCCGCTCACCAGTGCGCAGTACAACCCCGCAGCGGGCGGCATGATCGCGGCTCTCATCGCTGGCGCATTTTTTGCCTGGATGGAGCGTCAGATTCGCAAGGTTATGCCCAACGCACTCGACACGTTCTTGTCCCCGCTGCTGGTGCTCATCATCGGCGCCTTTGCTCTGATGCTCGTCATCCAGCCGGTTGGCGCATGGCTGACGACTGCCATCTTTAGCGTTTTGACCTTTATCTTCGAGAAGCTGGGCGTCCTGGGCGGCTATATCCTGTCGGCAGGCTTCTTGCCGCTGGTGTCCGTCGGCCTGCATCAGGCGCTCACGCCGATCCACGCTATGCTCAACGATCCCGACGGCGCTACCAAGGGTATCAATTACCTGCTTCCCATCCTTATGATGGCTGGCGGCGGCCAGGTCGGTGCCGGTTTGGCGCTGTACTTTAAGACCAAGAACGCCAAGCTCAAGAAGTACGTCGCAGAGTCCATTCCCGTTGGAATCCTGGGTGTGGGCGAGCCTCTGATGTATGCTGTTACGCTGCCGCTCGTTCGTCCGTTTGTGACGGCCTGCCTGGGTGCCGGATTTGGCGGCGCGCTCGCGGCGCTGCTTCACATCGGCACGGTTTCTCAGGGCGTTTCCGGTCTGTTTGGCCTGCTGATCGTCGTTCCTGGCCAGCAGCTCGGCTACGTTGCCGCTATGCTGCTTGCCTATGCCGCCGGCTTTGTCCTGACGTGGTTCTTTAGCGTCGACGAGCAGAAGATCAACGAGTTCTTTGGCGAGTAGTTTGATATCGCGAGCCGTGTTGCTCGGGGTTCGCGGCGCGCGGCAGATTTCTTGATGTTATGGTTGTGCCGGCGGGGCTAGCTGCTCCGCCGGCCTTTTTTAAAGGAGCGTTGAAGCGTGAAAACGGGTATTTCGATTTATCTTTCCAGCCCTTTGCAGGATATTGAGCGGACGATTGAGCGTGGCGCCGCGGCGGGTGCGCGCTACGCGTTCACCTCGCTGCATATTCCCGAGGATGGGGGAGCGGCGTATGCCGATAAGGTCCGTCATGTGCTGTCGCTGCTTTCCGCCCGCGGCATTGCGCTCATTGCCGATGTGGGGCCTCGCACGTGCGATTTGCTCGGGCTTGAGCGCATTGAGGACCTGCGCGATCTGGGGTTGGAATACCTTCGTTTGGACTATGGCTTTAGCGCCCAGCGGGTCGCGGAGCTGTCCGGTGTATTTCGCATTGTGGTCAATGCATCGACGGTGAGTTCTGATGAAATCGCATCGTGGTGTGAGGCCGGTGCCAATGTGACTCGTTTTGCCGCCTGCCACAATTTTTACCCCAAGCCTTATACCGGTTTAGCTCTGGAGGACATTGCTCGGGTGAATCTTCGTCTTGCGGCGCTTGGATTCGAAATCATGGCTTTTGTGCCGGGTGATGCTAACGTTCGCGGGCCGGTATTCGAGGGACTGCCGACGGTCGAGGCGCAGCGCGGTCGCGCGTCAAAGGTTGCTCTCAATATGCTTGAGCTTGCACATGGCGCCGATTGCGACATTGTGTTGGTCGGCGACCCCGATCTTTCCGATGCGGGCTGGGCGCAGTTTGCTCAAGTTTCCGCCGGATACGCGGATCTGCAATGCGAGCTTGAGCCCGGTTATGCCTATGTGCGCGGGCAGATTCATCACGACCGGCCCGACTCGAGCGTCCTCATCTTTAGGTCTCAGGAGTCACGTACGACGCTTAAGCCGGATTCCGTGCCGACGGATGCCGGAGCCGGCCTGCCGCGAAAGGCGGGGTCGATCGCTGTGAGCAATAGCGGATATGGGCGCTACGAAGGCGAGCTTGAGATTGCGCGGGTCGATCTTCCCGGTGACGAGCGCATGAACGTTGCGGGCCATATCACGCCCGAGGCAATGGAGCTGCTGCCGTTCATCAAACGCGGATTCGGGGTACGGTTCGTTTAGCGTGTGACCCGTGGGCTACAATTGGCCCATCATACGAAGGCGCCTCGTGTGGCGTGTGCCTGCGTTGGCCGATCTATATTCGGAGGATTCCCATGACCGTACTGTTTGTTGAATATCCCAAGTGCTCGACCTGTAAGAAGGCCAAGGCATGGCTGGACGAACATGGGGTAGAGTATATCGATCGCGATATCGTTTTGGACAATCCCACGGCTGATGAACTTGCGACCTGGATTGCTCGTTCGGGGCTGCCGGTGCGGCGCTTCTTTAATTCGTCGGGCATGAAATATCGAGAGCTGGGCCTGAAGGCGCGTCTGGATGCGGGCATGACGGATCGGGAGTGCTACGAGCTGCTGGCGACCGACGGCATGCTGGTCAAGCGTCCGCTGCTGGTGGGCGACGATTTTGCGATTCCCGGCTTTAGGGAATCGGCTTGGGCCGAGGCGTTGCTGTAGCGGCTGCGGAAAGTGCGTCCCGTTTTGAGCTCGGATTCCGGGACGCAGTTTCCGGTTGAAGGGGCTAGCGGAAACCGTATCCCAGTTTGAGCGCGAAATCTGGGATACGGTTTCCGTTTGGGGCCTCTAGGGGAAAGCGCGTCCCGTTCTGGACGTAAATTCCGGGATGAGCTTTCCGGTTGGCGGGCATATGCGCTAATCCTCAAGCTGTGCCCATTCGTGCGGATCGTAGATCTTTACGTGCTTGTTGGGCTTGCCGCTCCAGTACTCCTCGTCCATAAAGGGCAGATATGCCTGAACGCCGGGGCAGATAAAGGGAATCCGCTGCTGTTGCAGTCGCTCGCGCTGGCGCTGCTCCAGGTGCGCCTCGGATATGACGGTCGGCATACCGGACAGCTCGACGAGGCTTGCCTGGATTCGCTTAAGGTCGGGGAGTCCCGCGTGCCATGACACCCGCATGATCAAAAAGGATGCACGGCGGTATTTTGCCTGCATCACCGTGATGGCGGGGCGCAGTGTGGGATGGATTTTGTCCCGTTCGGGCCAAAGGTCAGCAGTGATCTCGAGGCCCAGGGTCTCCCATAGGTAATCAAGCTCTTCGTCCATGGTGCCTCGATATCCGTGCAATGATGACGGTTCGATTGTGCCATCAGCCGTGAGTGCTGCATTGTTGTAATCTACCAGCGGTAGATGTGGGATGTTTTACGGGCTTTGACGCCGTAGGTGTTGCTGGTGCTTCACAGGTCCTTCACGGGTTGGACTAAATTAGGCCAATTTGACTGAATTTCAAAAAAGTCAAAATTGGGGCTTGCGTCATGGCGTGACTTCCCGTATATTTCTTTCTTGCGCAAAGGCACAGCCGAGCGCAGCGATGCAGTCATTGGGATGTCGTCTAATGGCAGGACAGCGGATTCTGGTTCCGTCAATGGGGGTTCGACTCCCTCCATCCCAGCCATTGCATTTGCTACATATGGCCCGTTCGTCTAGCGGTTTAGGACGCCGCCCTCTCAAGGCGGAGATCACCAGTTCGAATCTGGTACGGGCTACCCACAAATGAACGCCCGGGCCTCGCAAGAGACCCGGGTTTTGTGTATCGACCGCATATACGGCGCCTGCCGTGTTCGCTCAGATCGAGGAGTAGCCATGGATCTGCCCATCAGCTTGCAAGACATCACGTATGCCGAGAACTATCTGGCGCAGGGCGACCTGGCTACGGCGACGCCGCTGTTGGAGCGCCTGGTGGAGCTCGCCGAGGAGTATATCGACGCCGAGTGCAAGACGGAGGAGAAGCGCCAATACTTTAGCTTCGATAGCAAGTTTGAGCGCTTGGCCTATCGCCGCGTGGAGAAGGATCCGCGCGAGCTCGTGCAGGTCGAGGTGCCGTTTGACCGCCTGTACTCTGACATGGCGTTTGCCTATATTCGCCAGCAGGATTATGTGAGCGCTCGTAATGCCCTGATGCAGGCTGTGCGTTGGGACCCCATGAACTGCAACTATCGCTTGGACCTGGCCGAGCTGTTCCGCGCACTCGAGGACAAGCAGGAATGGGCATCGCTCTCGTTTTCGGTACTGGAGCGTGCGAGCGACGGCAAGTGCGCCGCCCGCGCCTATTCCAACCTCGGCCAGTACTTCTTGGAGCCCGAGACCGAGAATGTCTCGGCCGCCGTGGGTTGCGCGCGTCTAGCACTGCGCTTAGCGCCCAACGATGCACACACGACGCGCCTGCTCAACAAGATTCATACCACCTATCCGGATGCCGCCGAGGAGAGCGACGAGCACGTGATGGGTGAACTGGCCCTGCAAGGCGTGCCGACCTCGCCTTCGGCCGAGATTGCCATCTGCCTGATTATGTGCGCGACCGATGCTGCAAGCGACGGCGACAAGCAGGAGGCGACGCGCCTGACAGTGCGTGCTCGCGACTTGGTGGGCGAGGAGGCCTGCGCGGCGATTATCAAACTGGTGCGCGAGAGCGACGCCGAGCTCAATGCCGAGCGCAAGGCAAAGCGCGACGCCGCGGGCTCAAACGCCGATGGCGCCAAGGAGGCCGGCGATGCCCAGTAAGCGCGAGCGCAAGCTCATTTCCAAGAATCGCTCGGCGCATCACGAGTACTTTATCGATGAGACATTTGAGTGTGGCATTGAACTGAGTGGCACCGAGGTCAAGTCGATTCGCGAGCGCGCGTGCCAGATCACAGACACCTTTGCACTGATTCGTTGCGGCGAGTGCTGGCTCGTGGGCCTGCATATTCACCCTTATAGCCATGGTGGCGTGTGGAACCGCGACCCTGATCGCCGTCGTCGTCTGCTGCTGCACCGCAAGGAGATTGACTTTCTCGACGGTAAACTACGTAATCGCGGCTATGCCCTGGTGCCGCTGGAGCTCTACTTTAATACCGACGGTCGCGTCAAGCTGCTGCTGGGCCTAGGCCGCGGCAAGAAGCTTTACGACAAGCGCGAGGATATGGCCAAGCGCGATGTCCAGCGCGAAATTGACCGCGCGCTTAAGGAGCGTAATCGCTGACCACCTTTCATAAGTTGCGGTGGAATACGAACTGTTTTGCCTGTTTGAGGGGTTATTCAGTCCCTATTTCACCGCAACTGCGGGCGTCTCATCTTGCTTGCTGTTTTGACACATATAGCTCAAAGGCGGCGTCCGTTGTGGGCGTCGCCTTTTTTGTGGGTACATACATCCATGAGGTACCAGCCCGGGTTAGGGGAGTGATCGTTATGGACAAAACTGCGTTCTTTACCATGCCGAGCGGTCTGTACGTGGTGAGCGCTGCGGCAGACGGGCTGCGCGCCGGCTGCGTCATCAACACGGCGGTGCAGGTGACGTCCGCGCCGCCGCGCATCTCGGTTACCGTGAATAAGGACAACGTCACCTCGGGCGTCATCGCATCGGCCAAAGCGTTCGCGCTGACCGTGATCGATCAGACCGCCGACATGCTCTACATCGGTAACTTTGGGTTCCGCACCAGCAGCGATTATGACAAGTTTGCCAAGTACGAGACCCGCGAGACGGCTCTGGGCATGCCCTATGTGCCCGAGCACGCGGCGGCCCTGTTTAGCTGCCGTTTGATCGACACTGTGGATGTGGGCACGCATCTGCTGTTTATCGGCGAGGTCGAGGATGCCGAGCGCCTGAGCGACGAGACACCGCTGACGTACGATTACTATCACAAGGTTCTGAAGGGCAAGACGCCTCCGAAGGCCTCGTCCTATCAAGGCTAGAAATGTTTTAAAAACACTTGCATTATACTATTGAGAACATATACTAATAAGTGAAGTACATCACCAGTCACGTTCGAGAGGAGAACATCATGGCTGAGGAGAAGAAGACGTATAAGTTCGTGTGCGTCGTTTGCGGTTACGAGGTTGAGGTCGATACGCCCGAGCTGCCCGCGGACTACGTGTGCCCGGTCTGCGGCGTCGGTCCCGATCAGTTTGAGCTCGTCGAAGAGTAACTCGCAGGCACACGACTTGCAGCAACATATAGCTCTGTCCAAGGGCCCCGGTCGAATTCTCGGCCGGGGCCCTTTTTGATTACGGGCTTTAGCCTGTGCGGGGCGCGCAGCGCGCCGCATCAGAAACCACCCGCTATGCGGGTGGGGCCAAACGGCTTTACAAAGCCGCCCCCTCGCCGGACACTTGCGATTGTTCAGGCCGCAAGGAATCCGAGTCGAG
>DBFMRS010000004.1:0-12929 GCA_048387515.1 Collinsella sp. | reverse complement strand
CTGCAGATAGAATTGACCCGCACGGCGAGGCGATACCCATGGGAAACAGCGTGTCGGAATAGGCGTTCGACAGCAGCCACGCGCCCGGCACGCGAATGAGTGCCACGGCCAGCACGTTATGCGCAAAGCCGATGTAACTCTTGCCGTACGCGGCGAAAAAGCCGCTAAAGCAAATGTGAATGCCGGCGAAGATCGCATCGAAAATATAGCTGCGCATATAGCCGGTGCCGGCTGCGACCACTGCGGCGTCCTTGGCAAAAAAGCCGAGAAACGCCGGTGCCACCAGCCACATGAGCGCCGTGATCAGACAGCCGTACACCACCGAGATGGTCATGGCGTCTTTGAGCACCTGACGTGCGCGGTCGCCCTTGCCCGCGCCGGCGTTTTGCGCTGTGAGCGCGCTGACGGTGGCGCCCATGGAACTCGGCACGATGAACAAAAAGCTTATCATTTTCTCGACCAGGCCCACGGCGGCGGCGTCGACCAGGCCGCGGTGGTTGGCAATAACGGTGATGAACATAAACGCTATCTGAATGCAGCCGTCCTGCACGGCCACGGGTACGCCGATTTTAAGGATGCTGCCGAGCACCTCGGGCTGGGGGCGCAGGTCGCTGCGTTTGAGGTGGATATGCGTGCGGCGACTCTTGAGCCACACGAGTGCGAGGGCAACGCTTGCCGTCTGTGCGATCACCGTGCCGAGCGCCGCGCCCACGGGGCCGAGCCCCATATGGCCAATAAACAGAAAGTCGAGCGCGATGTTGATGATGCACGCCACGCCGATCACGTACATGGGTGAGCGCGAATCGCCCAGGCCGCGAAAGATGGCCGAAAGGATGTTGTACGCAGCGATGCACGGAATGCCGATAAAGCAGATGCGCAGGTAGGCGGCAGTGCCCTCGACGGCTTCGGCCGGCGTGCCGATGAGTGCCACGATCTGCGGGCACAGCGCGAGCAAGAACGCGGCCAGTACTACCGAGACACCCATAAAGAGCGTGATGGTGTTGCCGATGGCGGCCTCGGCGCGATCGAAGCGGCGCGAACCCACGGCGTGGCCGACGATGACGGTCGTTCCCATGGCCAGGCCCACGAGCGTCACGGTAATGATATAGAGCGTCTGCGCGCCGTTGCCCACGGCGGTGATGCCGGCGGCGCCGCTAAACTGTCCGATAAAGTACAGGTCAGCCATGCCGTAGAGCATCTGCAAAAAGTACGAGAGCATATAGGGCAGGGCGAAGACCGCGATGGTCTTGAGGACATTGCCGCGTGTGAGGTCGTGTTCCATGGGCGGGCACTTTCTGGCTTGGTTTGTTTACGTACCAGTGTAGTGAAAACCCTACAACGATTGTAGAGTCAAGGTCTATGTTGCCGGTGGGGCGAAAAATCGCGCCTTCAATCATTTCCATTTGAATACGGTCACGCGCCGCGCGGACTTAGCGCCTGCGCCGGCCTTGTAGAAATCGATTTCGGAACACTTGACACGCCCGCTCGGCGCGCAATAATACGTGCGTTTGCGAACAACGTTTGATGGGGGATGAACCTGCGTGCGCAATCTCAAAATCTTGTTTTCCCACTTGGGGGCATACCGCCGCGATGCCATTCTCGGCGTGATTTTCGTCTCGGTCGAGACCGCGCTCGAGCTGTTTATCCCGGTCATCATGGCCAACATCATCGACGTGGGCGTGCCCACGGGCGACGTCAACTACATGCTGCTACAAGGCGCGTGCATGCTGGTGTGTGCGGCGTTTTCGCTGGTATTGGGCCTGGGCTATGCCCGCACATCCGCCCGCGTTGCCTCGGGTCTGGGCGCCAATCTGCGCGAGACCGAGTATCGCAAGATCCAGACGCTCGCCTTTGGCAACCTGGACAACTACGACGCCAGCTCGCTTGTCACCCGCATGACCACCGACATCACCGTCATCCAAAACGCCATCGGCAACGGCTTTCGCCCCATGGTGCGCGGCCCTGTGACCCTTATCGTCGGCCTTATCTATGCGCTAATGCTGTCGCGCCCGCTCGCCACGGTCTTTGCGATCATCCTGCCCGTGCTGGCGATCGTGCTCGGCGTTATCACCTGGCGAGTGAGTCCGCTCTACCGCCAGCTCCAAACTTCGATGGACCACCTCAACGGCGTGGTGCAGGAAGACCTCACCGCCGTGCGTGCCGTCAAAGCCTACGTGCGCGCCGAGCACGAGCAGGCCAAGTTCGACACCGTCAATGCTGAGCTTGCGCACACCGCCACAAAGACCTTTGGCAACGCCGTGCTCAACCTGCCGGTGTTTCAACTGTCAATGTACGTTGCCGCGCTTTCCATTCTGTGGATCGGCGGCCGCATGATCCTTGCCGGCGAGCTGGGCGTGGGCTCGCTCACGGGCTTTATGAGCTACGTGCTGCTGATCATGAACTCGCTCATGATGATATCCAACGTGTTTTTGCTGCTCACGCGCGCACTTGCCAGTGTGGAGCGCATCTCGCGGGTGATTGACGAGCGGTCGCTTATCCAAGCGCCCGCTGCCGATGCGGCTGTATGCGAGGTGGCCGACGGGAGTGTCGAGTTTCGCGACGTGTCGTTTAAGTACCGCGCGGATGCTGCCGAGGACGTGCTCGAGCATATCGACCTTCGCATCGAGCCCGGCTCCACGGTGGGTGTGCTCGGCGGCACGGGCTCGGGCAAGAGCTCGCTCGTGCAGCTCATCGCGCGCCTGTACGACGCCACCGAGGGCGCCGTGCTGGTGGGCGGACGAGACGTACGCGACTACGACCTTGTTGCCCTGCGCGATGCCGTGGGCATCGTGTTGCAAAAGAACGTGCTGTTTACGGGCACCGTGCGCGAGAACCTGCAGTGGGGCGCGCCCGATGCCACCGACGAGGAGTTGCTGCGTGCCTGCCGTGCGGCGTGTGTGGACGAGTTCCTGGACCGCATCGGCGGGCTCGATGGCGAGCTGGGCCAGGGTGGCGCCGGCGTCTCGGGCGGGCAGAAGCAGCGCCTGTGCATCGCGCGCACGCTGCTCAAGCATCCGCGTGTGCTCATTTTTGATGACTCGACGAGCGCGGTCGATATGGCGACCGACGCCAAGATCCGCGAGCATATCGCTCAGATTCCCGATACGACCGTGATTATCATTGCCCAGCGTATCGCGAGTGTCATGGATGCCGATCGCATTGTGGTCCTGGACGACGGGCGCATCCACGGCGTGGGCACGCACGAGGAGCTGCTGGCGGACGACAACATCTACCAGGAGATTTACGCCTCGCAGATGGAGTTCGCGGGGGATGCGGACGACGGTGACGACGGTGCGGATGGTCCGTTTTCCTCCGTCCCCAGCGGATCAATTCGAGCCATGGAAGAAGGTGAGCGCCATGCCTAAGACATCCGCTCAGGCCCGTCTAGCCAATCTGGGACAGACGCTCCGCCGCCTGCTCAGCTACATGGGCCACGCCAAGTTCTCGCTGCTCGCGGTGGGCGTGCTCGCCTCTATCGCCGCCATCGCGAGTCTTGCCGGCACATACATGGTGCGCCCCATCGTCAACGGCCTGACTACGGGCGGGGAGGAGCTGCTCACCAAGCAGGTTCTCTTTACGGCCGCCATCTACGCCGCGGGCGTGCTGTCGGCCCTGGGCTATTCGCAAATCATGGTGCGCGCAGCCCAGCGCGTGGTGTCCGACATTCGCCGCGACCTGTTCGCGCACATTCAGACGTTGCCGCTCAGCTATTTCGACAGCACGCGCTCGGGCGACATCATGAGCTTTTTCACCAACGATGTCGACACGGTCTCCGAGGCGCTCAACAACAGCTTTGCCAACGTGATTCAGGCGACAATCCAGGTGATCGGCACGACGGCCATGCTCGTCATCCTTAACTGGCGGCTTACGATCATCACGCTTGTGTGCGACGCGGCCATCGTGCTGTACGCGCGCTACTCGGGCATGCGCTCCAAGCGCTTCTTTGCTGCCCAGCAGGCATCACTCGGCGATCTGGACGGATACGTCGAGGAGATGGTCTCGGGCCAAAAGGTCATCAAGGTTTTTAACCATGAGCAGGCCAATGTTGCCGGTTTCGATGCGCGCAACCAAGAGCTGCGCCGTACCAGTGGCGCTGCGCAGGCCTACGCCAACTCCATGGTGCCCATGACCGTCGCAATCGGCTACGCAAACTACGCCATCGTTGCCGTCGCGGGTGGCATGCTCTGCATTAACGGCCTAGCCGATGTGGGCGCGCTCGCGAGCTATCTGGTCTTTGTGCGCCAGGCGGCCATGCCCATCAACCAGTTCACCCAGCTCGGCAACTTTTTGCTTAATGCGCTGGCCGGTGCCGAGCGCCTTTTTGCCGCCATGGACCTGCAGCCCGAGGTGGATGAGGGCTGCGTTGAGCTGGTACAGACGGGCGACGCCGCGTGGGCGTGGAAGATTCCCGAAGGTCAGGGCGTGGGCGCATACGGGCACCTGCATGATGTTGCCGCCGTTGACGAGTCGGGCCGCGCGGTGAGCGCCGACGGTACCGAGCTTGTCACGGGCCTGGTGCCACTTGCCGGCGACGTGCGCTTCCATGCCGTGGACTTTTCCTACGTGCCCGGCACCCGTGTGCTCGCGGACCTCAACCTGTTTGCCAAGCCGGGGCAGAAGATCGCGTTTGTTGGCTCCACGGGTGCCGGAAAGACGACCATTACCAACCTCATCAACCGCTTCTACGAGGTCGATGGCGGTGAGATCACGTACGACGGCATCGACGTCAAGCATATCGCCAAGGCTAGTCTGCGCGGCTCGCTGGGCATTGTGCTGCAGGATACGCACCTGTTTAGCGGCACCATTGCGCAGAACATCCGCTTTGGCAAGCTCGACGCGACCGACGAGGAGGTGCGCGCCGCTGCCGAGGCCGCCTGCGCCGACTCGTTTATCCGCCGCCTGCCTAGAGGCTACGACACGCCGGTCACGGCCGATGGTGCCAACCTGTCGCAGGGCCAGCGCCAGCTGCTCGCCATTGCGCGCGTGGCCGTGGCCGACCCGCCGGTGCTCATCTTGGACGAGGCAACTTCGAGCATCGACACACGTACCGAAAAGCTCATCGAACGTGGCATGGACCGCATCATGCGCGGCCGCACCACGTTTATGATCGCGCACCGCCTGTCCACCGTCCGCGATGCCGATGCCATCATGGTCCTAGAGCACGGCCGCATCATCGAGCGCGGTACCCACGAGGAACTGCTCGCCCAGCACGGTGAGTACTGGCAGTTAGCACATGGCTTGAAAGAGTTGGATTAACCCGCCGGGGCGCAGTTGAACCTGGCCCTCCGCGTCCCTCACCCCGCCTCAAACCGTCCCAACATTCGACGTTTTTTGCCAATATCGGGAAAAGCATCGAATGTTGGGACGGTTTTTCTGTCATCCGATCGGGTGGAATCACTAACTTGCATGCGAAGGTGTGCGAATCCGCGAGCAGGGGAATAAGGTTGGTTATCCGACCCATTGGAGGGCTCATGGACCTGCCGATTGTCCTGTCCCATAAGACTGCCTGGCTGTACCACAACGTGGCGCGCCTGTCCGAGCCGCTCTCGCGAGCAAGCAGCCTATACGATGAGGACTCGATTGCCGACGAGGCGGAGCCGACTGCGGGCTTGCCCAAATTGGGACTAGATGCCAAGGGGCTGAGAATATCTGCGGCGGTCGAGATTGTTACCGACTATCTGGCCTCACTTGGCATCCCACATGAGGAGCTCGACCGTATTGACACGCTGGTTAGCTTCGATTTCGAGCGCTCTCGGCCGGCGGGTCTCCGACGCCATGTGTTTGGGGCGCCCATTCCTTCGGACCATCTTATCGAGGTAGCAGAAGGCCTTCTGGTGGTTGATGAGGCCATGTGCTTCGTACAGGCGGGTTCGTGGATGAGCGAGCCCGAGCAGCTGGAATATGGGTATGAAATCTGCGCCCGATACCATTTGAATCATCTGGCGACAGACGATTATATCGAGATGGGGCAGAGGTACACCGTTGCCGACCTGATCGCTTATTGCGATGAAAATCGATCTCGTCAGGGGGCTACACGTGCGGCTGCCGTGCTCAAGCGCGTGCATGATGGCGCGCGGTCGCCCATGGAGACGGCCACTGCAATCATGGTCGTCGCGAAGCGTTCCCAGGGTGGGCTCGGGTACACCAGGGTTGAGCTCAACCATCGGGTCGATGTTCCCAACGAGTTCAAATATCTCGCTAAGGCCGGGTATTTCGAGATCGATGTATATGCACCTGCGAGCGGTACGGGGATTGAATACAACGGCTCGGACCATCTTGATAAACAGCGCAGCGCGTCGGACGCGGAGCGTATGACCGTTCTGAGCGCGCTGGGCTTTAGGATGATCGTCCTCACTGGGACTCAGTTTGCCCATCAGCTGCAATTGCACCGGGTGATGAATGCCATTGCGCTCGCTATGGGTCTCAAATGCGACCGAAGCGAGGTGTTTCAGAAACGGCAGAATGACCTGCGGGAATTCGTGATTCGGCACTGGAATGGCGGCCTCTAGGGGCGTCTAGCTCGTCTTTCGAGCTCTGCGAACACCTAAACCGTCCCAACATTTGACGTTTTTTGCCAATATCGGGAAAAACATCGAATGTTGGGACGGTTTGAATGCTGAAGATGGGCTCGGGAAGCCCTTCTTGCTCGAATGGCCTGTCCTGTCGTACGCGTGTCGGCACGATTCTCTTGTGGGGTATTATGTTTCCCGAAGAATAAATTGCTGTGCGAGGGGAGGGCTGCGTGGACGGGCGCGTGCAACATGACGGCTTTGGCCGCGATATCAACTACCTGCGCATTGCCGTTACCGACAAGTGCAATTTCCGCTGTATTTACTGCATGCCGGCCGATGGCGTGGCACCCCGTGCACACGACGAGCTACTCAGCGCCGAGGAAATCGCCCGCTTTGTGCGTCTGGTGGCGGGGGAGGGCATTCGCCGCGTGCGCTTGACGGGCGGCGAGCCGCTGGTCAGCCGCCGTATCATCCCGCTCATTCGCGACATCCGCGCGATTCCGCAGATCGAAGACATCTCGCTCACCACCAACGGTGCCCTGCTGCCCAAGCTGGCGCCGCAGCTCAAAGATGCCGGGCTTAACCGCGTCAACATCTCGCTCGACACGCTCGACCCTACGCTCTTTGGAAAGATCACGCGCCTGGGTCGGCTCGAGCAGACCATGGCTGGCATCGATGCGGCGCTGGCTTGGGGCTTTGAGCCCGTTAAGGTCAACTGTGTTGTGGTGCGCCGGCTCAACCAGGATGTGGCGGCCCTCGCGCGACTCACGCTCGACCGCCCCATCCACCTGCGCTTTATCGAATACATGCCCATTGGCGACGAGCGCACGAGCTCGCATTGCACTGTGGACCCGCATGCGCCCGCGCTCAATCCCGAGCTGTGGGACGCGAGCGATACCGTGCCGAGTGACGAGCTGCGGGCGCGTATCAATGCCGGGGCCGCCGCGACGGGACTGGGCGAGCTCGAGCCGCTCGACATCAACGACGCTCCTGCCGGCGCGGGCCCTGCGCGCTATTGGCACTTTCCGGGCGCGGCGGGAACGGTCGGCTTCATTAGCGCCATGTCCAACCATTTTTGTGCGAATTGCAACCGTCTGCGCCTGACGGCCGATGGCAACGTGCGCCCGTGCTTGTTTAGCGATGCCGAGTATTCGGTGCGTGAGGCGCTGCGCCGTGGTGATGATATGCAGGTACTTTCGATTTGGCGCGATGCCGTGTCCCACAAACCGCAGGAACACGCGATAATTGAGGGCACGCAACGATTTATGTCCCAAATCGGAGGATGATCATATGGCCAAGAGCAGGTACGCCGATGCCACCAAGGCCGCTCGCAGGGCCGCGATGTCTGCCCACAAAGTCACGGCTGCGGCGAATGCTGGCAACGTCGACGCGTCCGCGCAGCCGACTGCCAGCGCTGTCGCCGAGCCCGCCCGCGACGCCCGTCGCGACGAGCTGACGCACGTGGACGCCAAGGGCGAGGTGCGCATGGTCGACGTGTCCGACAAGGCCGAGACCCATCGCATCGCCATCGCCGAGGGCACCATCCTTATGCATCCCGAGACGCAGGCCATGGTGTTGCAGGACCGCGCCAAAAAGGGCGACGTGCTTGCCTGCGCACGCGTGGCGGGCATCATGGCCATCAAGCGCACGAGCGACATCATTCCCATGTGCCATCCGTTGCTCATTACCAAGAGCAAGTGCGATATTGCGCCCATCGCTCCGGCGGGGACGCCGGCCGAGGACGTGCCCGAGGGCTGGGCACCGGCGCGCGCGGACGGACAGGTTGGCTTTCACGTGCTGGTTACGGCGGGCGTGACGGGCAAGACGGGTATCGAGATGGAGGCTCTGACCGGCGCGAGTGCCGCGTGCCTGACCATCTACGACATGTGCAAGGCCGTCGATCGCGGCATGGAGATCGTCGACGTGCGCCTGCTGCACAAGGAGGGCGGCCGTTCGGGCGTATGGGATCGCGCAGAGCGTCAGGCCACTGCCGTTGAGTCCGTGACCGCTGACGGTGCCACGCTCGCAAGCGCGCCCGTCGCCGTCGCGCCCGCAGCTCCGGTCGTCCCCGCGATCGCGTTTATCGGCTACCAAAACTCGGGCAAGACCACGCTCGTCGAGAAGGTCATTGCCGAGCTCACCCGCCGCGGCCTGCGCGTGGGTTCGCTCAAACATCACGGGCACCACGGCTTTGATATCGATGTGCCCGCTAAGGATACGTGGCGCCATCGCCAGGCCGGATCCAAACACGTGGGCCTCATCTGCGCCACGCGCTGGGCGGAGTACGCCGACACACGCGAGGAGGACGAGATGCCCGCGCGCGAGCTGCTGTCGCGCTACAACGATGTCGACGTGGTGATCATCGAGGGCTACAAGACCGAGGGCTTCGACAACATCGTGGTCGCGCGCTCCGGTGTCGACCGTCTTCGCGGCAAGAGCTCGCTCGACCTGGTCGACGGTCACACGCTGGCCCTTGCCTGCAACGAAGCCCTGGCGCGACAAGCCTTCGACGCCGGCTTTGCGACCCGAGCCATCAACATCAACGACGCCCGAGTCATCTGCGACCTGATCCAAGACCACCTTCAGGCTTGACGCTGCGCCGGTCCCAAGCACCCCATCTCGCCCCTCAAACCGTCGCTCGCGTACCAAAGTACGCGTCGCTCCTCTTTCGGGGCGACCTGGGGCACTCGGAACCGGCTCGCTATGCTGCCATATCATTGGGCCACCACAGACAGTCACCTTTGTGGTGGTTTTTGCTTTGGTAGATGTTTGGGACATGCCTTAAAATCTACCAAGTAGTTCGTGCTGGCAAAAACGGAGAGAAGGGGCCCGATGCGTCCTTAACGTTGCATACGGTAAGATTGAGTCGATGGTCGGCGGTCAATGCCCGCGGCCCGTATTCGTATGCAACAAGGAGCTCTTATGCCCATTCCTCTATTCTCAAAAACCAACTCGTCGTTGTCTGCTCAGGCTAAGCGCCTGGTGGCGATGCGCTTTCTGATCTATACCGGATTCCAGACCAGTTACTTTATCGGCGTCATCGGAACGCTCACCTATGCGGACGACGCTTCGGTCGTTGCGACATCGCTGGCCGTTCTGTTTATGAATGTATTTGTGATCCTGGGATCCTTTGCGGGTGGCGCGGCGCTTGACGCCTGGGGTCCGCGCCGCCATTTCTTGCTGAGCATCATCGGCGCTCTCGCAACTGGCACGGCAATCATCGCCTTTGGTAGCGCGACCGGCGTCGTCCTACTCGGCGCGGTGTTTCTGGGCTTTGTGATGGGATTCGCCCAGCCCATCGCCACATCCTATCCGGCTTACCTCACCGACGATCCTGTCGAGCTCAAAGACATCAACTCCGCCATCGCCATGTTTTCAAACGTGAGTATCATCGTTGGCCCCACGCTGGGCGGCTTTGTCGCGGCGGCTGCGTCGTCGCGCGCGGTGTTCGTGCTCATGATGCTCTTTACCGTGCTGGCGTTCGTCGTCGGTTGGGGCTTTAGGCCGCAGACCAGCCATGTCGCCGGGCATGCGGATGCCGATTCGGCAGAGGAAGGGGAACGTGCGGGACAAAGCTCCAACCCCAGCACGTCCGCCCGTGTCACCTTCGCGGCTAGCATCAAGACGGTCTTTACCAACAGCGTCCTCGCGCTACTTTTCTGCATCATTTTTCTTTCGAACTTTGGCTATGGAGCCTTCGATCCGCTCGAGTCGTTTTTCTATCGCGATGTCCTGCATGTCGGCGTTGAGTGGATGGGCTGGCTCTCGTCGGCCTCGGGCGTGGGCGCGGTGCTGGGTGCCGTGCTCGCGCTCCGCTTGCCGCCGCACCTGGTCAACCTTAAAACACTGCTCGTGGCGCTCATGTCCGTGGGCCTGGGAAGTCTGCTCTATGTGGGGACACCGTACGTGGGCGTGGCCCTCATCGGCCAGATCGCCTTGGGCATAGCTTGGGGTGTCGTCAACCCGCTCCACAACACCATTGTGCAAACGACGGCTCCGCTCGAGCAGCTCGGTCGCGTGAACTCGGTCATGGGCTTTGGCAATATGTTTGCCGGCGTGGCCCCGCTGGCGATTGCCCCGTGGCTGGCGGCAACATTTGGCGTACAACGGACACTCGTGGGGGCGGGCATGGTCGTGACGGCGGTCCCTGCGGCGTTGCTGCTGTTTGGACGCAATCACTTGGAACGTGCCGTAAAGCAGTAAGAAACCATCACAACATTCGGTAAAAATCGCGATTTTGCCGAAAAACGTCGAATGTTGTGATGGTTTGGCCCGCAAGCGTCGCAACCACCACAAAGGGGCCAGGTACCTTTGTGGTGGTTTTTGCTTTGACAGGCAGCATCCGCACCTTGGTATACCATGTACGCCGTTCACGAATACACCCCACACCGCCGCACAACCCAGAAAGGCCCCCATGGACACCACCTTCAGCCACATCAAAGCCGTGTTCTGCGATATCGACGGCACGCTGCTCACAAGCGAGCACACGGTGTCCCCGCGCACCGTGGTCGCGATCCGCGCCCTGCGCGAGCGCGGCGTGCTCTTTGGCCTGTGCACCGGGCGCGACGCCCACGCGACCGAGGCTATGTACGAGCTCTGGGGCATCGACGGCCTGGTAGACGTGATGGTGGGCTGTGGCGGCGCCGAGGTCATCGACCGCGCGCACGGCATCAACGAGCTGAGCTACCCGCTGCCGGGCGAAACCATCGCGCGCATCTGCAAGCACATGGCGGACCTTCCGGCAACGCCCGTTTGCCCCCGAGACGGCGTGTTCTACGTTCCCGAGACCAATGCATGCGTCGAGCATCTATCGCGTGTCGACGGCGTGCCCTATAAGGTGGTCGATTTTGCCGAGTTCTTGCGCGAGCCGCAGCCCAAGGTGATGTTTACCATGGCGCCCGAGGTGATGCCGCAGGTCATCGAGCGCGCATCGACGTTCGCCGATGACACCGTTAAGGCGGCCGCCCTGCAAACCACGCAGGGCCTCTACGAGTTCATGGATCCGCGCGTGTCCAAGACGCGCGGCCTTGTGCGCGTGGCGGAGCTCAACGACATGGAGCTCCAGAACATCTGCGTGTTTGGCGATGCGGATAACGACACCTGCATGGTGGCCGACGCCGGCGTGGGCGTGGCCATGGCAAACGGCAGCGATGCCACCCGCGCCGCTGCGGACTTTGTAACCGCCAGCAACGACGAAGACGGCATCGCGATCTTTATCGAGGAGCATCTGCTGTAGCGCTGGGGGAGAATCACCGCAAAGGGGACAGGCACCTTTGTGGTGGTTCGATCAGGCGTCCCGGCAACCGATTGCCGGGACGCTTTTTTGTCCCGTGGCGAATCGATGCGGTGAACAAACGACCACTCACAGCCAAATATCGACCGTTCACAGATTGAGTGGGTTAAAACAAAATGTTGTGCAAATAACAACAGAGTGTTATTTACCTCTATTTGCCAACAATTCTACCTGTGGTTTTCTAAAACTGAAAAATCGAATAACACTGCATAAGTTGAACAAATGTCAAGAAATAAGACTCTGAGAAAAGAAATTGATTGAAATGGGCTTTTCGTTGTTTAAACAATGAGTAATAATATGCATATTGAGCGCGAGCAATTATAGGTTGTGCGCCCAAGGTTAATTTGTGAAAGAGCAAGATCGCAGTCTCTTGGGGGGAGGCATCGATGGCGGCAAATTCGGATAAATCTAAGCAGAACAATAAAGCGGCACATCGTGTACTAGCAGGTGTTTTGTGCGGAGCTTCCGTTTTGAGCCTGGTGCTGTCGCTCGTTATGCCCCCGATCTCGCAGGCCATCGCCAACGACGCCCAGACAGTTTCTGCCGAGGAAACTGTAATGGGGGGGGGTTCCTCAAGTGAGTCCGCTGCTGTAGGTAACACCAGCGAGGATGCCGAAAACCAGAATAGCGACGAGACCGATGGCGGCGAGTCTGGCTCTTCAAATAGTGTTGAGCAGGCTCAGAGTGCAAATGCGGCTTCAGCGGGAGCGACGGCCACCGTGAAGCCGGGAATTTACGTTCCCACGTCTATCGGTATCGGTACGAATATCAATGTCTCAACCCCTGATCCCGGCGTGGCCACCTACGTCGGCCGCGACATGTACATCGGTGGCAAGCCGAGCGATAAGCCGAGCGACGGCACTATCGATCTTGATGCGGACAACGCCCCCACCGGCTCATATGCCGCTGAGGCGGAGGGCCTTACCGTGGTCCGTGGCAAGCTTGCCATGAATCCACTCAAAGAGAGCTGGCCCTATAATAATGGCTCTGTTAGACCAACATTGACATTTTTGTAAGGGGTGTGACCAAAATCGGTCACACCCCGTTTTCATTCCAAGGATTTTAGATTCCCAAGCTAGTCTTTACTAAATCCTTAAATTTGTCCCACCCTAGGCCGTTTTGTG
>DBFMRS010000003.1:0-4872 GCA_048387515.1 Collinsella sp. | reverse complement strand
CGCACTCGTGCTTGCCCTTAAACTGGACGGTCGGCAGCTCCACGTCGAGCTTAATCTTGTGGTCAAAGCCCAGGTAGCGGTCGATATTTGCCGAAGCAACGCGGCCGGCGTTGATGGCCCGGATGACGGTGGCGGGGCCGGTCTGGCAGTCGCCGCCGCTAAAGAGGCCATCGAAGTTAGGCACGGCGCCGTCCGAATCGGTGACCACGCAGCCCCACTTGCAGGCGATGCCCATCTCCTCAAACGGCTTGGAATCGATGTCCTGGCCAATGGCCACGAACACGCGCTCGCAGGGAATGACGCGCTCGGGCGTCGCGGCGGCACGCGGGGCCGGACGACCGCGACGGGGCTCGCCGATAATCTGCGGTTGCACGCGCAGGCCGCTCACGCGTCCGTCCTCGCCCGTCTCAATACCGAGCGGGGCTGTGAGCTCCAAAACCTCGCAACCCTCGGCCTGGGCGCCGGCAATCTCGGCGTCCTGAGCCGTCATATCGCAGATGCGACGGCGGTAGACGATGCTTACCTTTTCGGCACCGCAGCGCACGGCAGAGCGAGCCACGTCCATGGCCACGTTGCCGCCGCCGATGACGCACACGCGCTGGCCGCTCAGGTCGGGCAGCTCGTCGTCTCCAATGGCACGCAGCATCTTGACGGCCGACTCCACGCCGGGCGCCTCTTCGCCCGGAAGGCCGAGCTTCTTGTCACTGTGGGCACCGATGGCCAGGTAGACGGCATCGAACTCGTCGCGCAGGCGGGCGAGCTCCTCGCCGCTCACGGAGTGGTCGAGCTCCACGTCGATGCCGGCGCTCAAGATCCAGTCGATCTCGGCCTGCAGGCGCTCGCGCGGCAGGCGGTAGCTGGGGATGCCGTAGCGCAGCATGCCGCCCAAGTGGTGACGCTGCTCAAAGATGGTCACCTTGTGGCCCATCACGGCTAGGTAGTAGGCACAGGAAAGGCCGGCCGGGCCGCCGCCGATCACGGCGACGCGCTTACCGGTGTTGTCCACTACATGCGGCTTGTGGTCGTTGAGGTCACTGTGCTCAACGGCAAAACGCTTGAGGGCGAGAATGTTCATGGGGTCATCGACCATGCCGCGGCGGCAGTGCATCTCGCAGGGATGCTCGCACACCAGGCCGCAGACGAGCGGCAGCGGGTTGTTCTTGCGGATGACCTTGACGGCGTCGGCATAGCGGCCGGCCTCGACGAGCGAAATGTACCCGGGAATGTCGACGTGCGCCGGGCAGCCCGAGACGCACGGGACGCGGGCCTCGCGGTCAAAACCGCAGGAGTGCTCGCGGATGTGGTGCTCAAAGTCGTCGCGGAAGCCGCGAATGGCCGTGAGCGCCATGGCGCCGGCCTCGTAGCCGATGGCGCAGTCGCTCGAAAGGTAGATGGTGCGGGCCGTGCGCTCAATCAGGTTGAGCGTGGACTCATCGGCGCGGCCCTCGAGCACATCGGCGAGCAGATCGCTCAGCGCGCTCAGGCCCACGCGGCAGGGCGTACACTTGCCGCAGCTCTGGGTGGAGCACAGGTTGACGAGCGCTGCCGTAAACTCAACGGGACACGGGGCGAGCGAACTCACCGCCAAACGGCGTCCGAGTGCATCGTGCAGGTCGTCCATGACGGCCTGAGCGTGGCTGCGTTCCATTACATGCAGTCGAGCCATAAGATCCCCTCTCACATGGCAGCCCGGAGGCGAGGCCGGGCGAAATTGCTACACGCACAACACTGACCTAAAAAGTTGTTAGGTCTCCACGCAGTTCGGCAGGCGGCATGAAATGTCACCCTCAGCGGTGAAAAAGAACATTACCGCAGTTAAATGCCATATTTGATAAAACGCATTACCAAATGACAATGCCCCGCCCACGCAATCACGTGGACGGGGCATTGCTCCAGGTATGCGGTCAGCGACCCTGTTTCTTTTACTTAAGCTCGGGCCAGTAACCCTTGTTGGCCTCGATCATGTCGTCGAGAACCTCCTTGGCGACCTTCATCGAAGGCACGGTCTTGTTCAGCGTAAAGGCCTTGAGCGCCTTCTCGTACGAACCCTCGATCGTAGCCTCGACCACGAGCTTCTCGGAGTTCAGCTGCTGCATCATGAGGCCCTGCTGGAACAGAGGAATGTTGTCGCGGCTGATGACCTCGGGGCCGTTCTTGCCAATGTAGGCAGGCAGCTCGACCATAGCGTCGTAGGGCATGTTGGGGATAGCGCCCTTGTTCTCGCAGATGACCAGGAAGCGCTGCTTGGTGTCGTTCTTCAGAGCGATGGCCAGGTCGGCAATCCAGTCGCCGTGGCTGCCCGCATAGAACGTGCTCTCGTCGATCTCGCCCGTCTTCTCGTAGTGGTCGATGCCGTCGAAGAGGTTCTTCTCGCGCGTCTCCTCAACCTCGTTAGCACGGGTGCGCTCGGGGTTGGAATGCTCGACGAACTCCTTCTGCTGCAGGTAGTAGTTCAGATACGTGTTGGGCAGGTACTCCGGGAAGCACTCCATGATCTCGTACTCGCCCTTCCAGACGTAGTACCAGCTGCCCTTGGTGTGGCGATTCTGCTCGGGGTGCTCGTCGGCGGTCTCCTCGGGCTTCTTTGCCATGAGCGAGCCCATGCCCTTGAGGTAGGAGTCGGGCAGCAGGATCTGGTGCTCCTTGATGTACTCGCGCAGCTGCGGCAGGACCTCCTCGCCCTTGTGGCGGATCGAGGTGAACCAACCAAAGTGGTTGAGGCCAAAGTAATCGTACTCGACATCCTTCTTCTCGATATCGAGCGCGGCGCAAACCACGTCGATGATCGCGATCGGCATGTCGCAGATGTTGATGATGCGAGCGTTGGGGCGCAGCACGCGGCAGCCCTCGGAGACGATGGCGGCAGGGTTGGAGTAGTTGAGAATCCAGTAGTCCTTCTTGGCGTACTTCTCAACGTCATCGATCAGCTCGACCATGGGGAAGATGGTGCGCATGCCGTAGGCAAGGCCGCCGCAACCGCAAGTCTCCTGACCCACGCAGCCGTGACACAGCGGAATCTTCTCGTCCTGCTCGCGCATGGCGTAGCCACCCACGCGCATCTGGGCAAACACGAAGCTCGCGTCGGTAAAAGCCGTCTTTTTGTCGGTGGTCACCGTGAGCTTGATGTCCAGGCCGAGGTCCTCGTGCAAAATCCAGTCCACGAGCACGCCGATCTTGCGCTGGCGCTCCTCGTTGATGTCGTACAGACGAATCTCGTCAACGTCGAGCTCGTCCTTGCGCAGAGCGATGGACTTGACGATGCCGGGGGTAAAGGTGGATCCGCCACCACACAGAGTAATGATCATTGTTTACTGCTCCTTCTCAATTGCGTTTTCGACCTTGTCGCGCATCTCGGCGACCTTCATGCCAAAGATGATCTGGATATTATTGCCGTTGCGGTTGATGCCGCTGTTGGGCACGTGGTTGATGAGGTCCTCATTGATGAGGTCCGGGTTCTTAACGTTCACGCGGAGACGCGTAAAGCAGTTCTCGAGCTCCTCGATGTTGTCCTTGCCACCAAGACCTGCGACCAGGTCGGCAATACCTGCATCGACGCCCTCTGCGGGAGCTGCGGCGACAGCGCCCTGCTTCACCGCGACAGACGCGGCGGCCTCGCCCTCGGCAACGGACTCGGCGAGCTCGGACTCCTCTTCGCGACCAGGCGTGTGGAGGTTGAGCTTCTTGATGAGGAAGGTGAAGAGGAAGAAGTACAGCGCGGCGTTGACGACTCCGAGTACCAGCATAACCGGCCAGTTGGTCTTGTCGACACCCAGGACCAGGTTGGAAACCACGATGTTGATGATGCCGCCTGCAGTCGAAGCGGGCACGGAGAGGACCTTGAGCAGGACCAGGAAGATGCCGGAAAGAACCGAGTGAACGACAAAGAGCACGGGAGCGGCAAAGACAAAGAGGAAGTCCATGGGCTCGGTGACACAGGAGAGCACGGCGGTGATGATCAGCGGAATGATAACGGCCTTGGTCTTATCCTTGTTCCCCTTGTAAGCGGTGAAGATAAAGGCGAGACCGATACCGATGTAGGGCCACAGGTTGTTAAAGGTGTAGCTGTTGAAGTAGGTGCTATCGGAGAAGGGCTGGCCCGTCATTGCCATCTCGGCAACACGGATGGGGTAGGCACCGGCGATAACCTGATCGCCCAGCGTCAGGGTGCCGCCCACATCGGAGAACTGGAACGGGGTGTAGATGAGGTGGTGCAGACCGGTAGGAACGAGCAGCTTGTTGAGCATGCCGTAGATAAACAGACCGATGTTGCCCGACTCCTTAATGATGCCGGCAACGGAGGAGATGGCACCCTGAACCGGAGGCCAAACGATGCAGAAGCCAGCGCCCATGATCCAGGAAATGATGATCATGATCAGGAACGGGAAGCGAACGCCCGAGAACATCGAAAGGGCAATGGGGAACTGCTTGTTCGAGTACTTGTTGAACACGGCACCGGTGATGCAGCCCAGGATGATGCCGCCGAACACGCCGGTATCGAGCACCTGAATGCCCATAACGGTGGCCTGGCCGGTTCCGGTAAGACCGAGCATGCCGCTCGCATCGGCAAGAGAGCCGGTGGCGTTGAGCACGATGTTGTTAGCCTGCAGGAACAGGAAGAACGACATCAGGGCAATCAGCGAAGCATGGCCCTTGTTCTTCTTTGCCATGGCGCCGGCAATGCCCACGCAGAACAGAATCGAGAGGTTGTTGATGATAAACATCAGCGACTGGTAGACAACGGCGCCCACAAGCTGGAACGGACCGGAGCCCAGTACGGGGACCAAAGCACAAATGGTCTTGTTGGTCAGAATGATGCCCACGATGAGCAGGATGCCGGCAACCGAGAGATACATCATCGGCTGGACGATCGAC
>DBFMRS010000002.1:0-4194 GCA_048387515.1 Collinsella sp. | reverse complement strand
TGTTGCCCTGTTCAATCCCAAAGAGCATATTCGCCTGGCGCTCGGCCGCATCCAAGCTTGCCGGCGTGTCAACCGTCAACTCCTGAGCACGTGCCTTCTCACGCTCCCTGCGGATCTTCTCGATATTGCCCTTGACCCCGTTGATCTTTGTCGTGTAGGCATCCGAATAGGAGTTGAGGCTCTTGGCTCCCTCGACGATCACGTGGACCGAGGAGTAGGAAGAAGATGTCGCGGCGTCCTCGTTCACATAGAACTTATAGTCCGCAGCCGAGGCGGCACGGAAGGCGTTGACCGTCGAGTCGGAGCTCACGTCGGTGGGATCGAGAACCTCGGCCGTGATGGTGTAATTGCCTGTGCCGAACTGATCCTTGGCACTTTGGTTGGACGAGCTCACGTCATTGGCGGCAAAGCTCACCGTATCGCCGAGCCTTTTGCCCGAAGCCTTCAGGAACTTCGAAGTCACCGCGACCTCATCGGCGCTCTCGGGCAAATCGCCGTTCACGAGCACCGGCTGATCGATGTTCTCCTTGGAGAGACTTTGCACGACCACGCGCTCGCGCGCTGTGCCCACGGCGGTGTAGGCGGTCTCGGTGTAGATACCCTCGGCCGTCTCGACGCCGTCGACCTCTTGGATAGCCGCAAGATCGTCGCGCGTAAGGCCATAGGTCGACTGCACGTTAATGTCATAGACATTCTGCTGGTCAAAGTAGGCATCGACCGAATCGCACAGATCCTCACAACCCGCCTTGAGGCCGCACATCACGCTCACGCCGAGCGCGGTGATGACCACGATAGACAAGAAGCGTTTGAGGCTGCCGCGGATTGTGCGGTAGATGCCACGGCGAAACACCGTCGGCACCATATCGTTTGAGCTTTGGGCCGTGCGGTAGGTCGCGAACTCCCGGTCGCGACCCGCGTGCTCCGTATCGTGGTTTTGGCTGTTTTGGCGGTCCTGGTCCATGGGCGCTACCACTCGATCGTCTCGATAGGCACGGGATTTTGCTGGACCGTCTCGCTCTCCACGCGACCACTCTTAAAGCGGATCAGGCGATCGGCCATGGGCGCGAGCGCGGAGTTGTGCGTGATGATAATGACCGTAATGCCCTGCTTGCGGCAGGTATCCTGCAGCAGCTGCAAGATCTGCTTGCCGGTTTTATAGTCGAGCGCGCCCGTGGGCTCGTCGCACAGGAGCAGCTTGGGGTTCTTTGCCAGTGCGCGGGCGATGGACACGCGCTGCTGCTCGCCGCCCGAAAGCTGTGCCGGAAAGTTGCCCAGGCGTTCGCCCAGGCCAACCTGGCGAAGCGTCTGTTCGGCATCGAGCGAATCGGGGCAGATTTGCGCCGCGAGCTCGACGTTTTCGAGCGCCGTCAGGTTGGGGACCAGATTGTAGAACTGGAAAACAAAGCCGACGTCGGCGCGGCGGTATTCCACGAGCTGCGCCTCGTTGGCGGAGCTCACGTCGCGCCCGTCCACCGTCACGGTGCCGGAGGTAACCGTGTCCATGCCGCCCAGGATGTTGAGCGCCGTGGTCTTGCCGGCACCCGAGGCGCCCAGGATAATGGCGAGCTCACCGCGCTCAACGGTAAAGCTCGCGCCGTCGAGCGCATGGATGCGGGCATCGCCCTCGCCGTATGCTTTGATGACGTCTTTGAATTCGATATAGGCCATCGATCGGTTCCCATCTGGTCGGATAACTCTTTAGTATTACCCATTTCACGCCGACCAAAAAGGGACAGGTTCATTTTGGCAGGTTTTATATGGGGAAACGGGGAGCGCAGGCAAGCGCCGGGAGGCAGAGAAATCATCAACGGGGTCAGGCCGACCGCCAAACACAACGCACGCATCTCTATCTGTCAGCAAAATCATTCGAACAGCTGTTCGTTTCTATGATATGATTCCGTTATCTAAGCAGGCCAATACGCAGAAAGGCGGCCAACATGGCGTTCGACTTTAAGAAAGAATGCAAGGAGCTCTACAAACCTGCAAGCAAGCCGAGTATCGTAACTGTCCCGCCTATGAGCTACGTTGCCGTTCGCGGAAAGGGCGACCCAAATACCGAAGGTGGCGAGTATCAAAACGCCTTGCCGCTACTTTACGGCATCGCCTATACCGTCAAGATGTCGAAGAAAGGCTCAAGGAGTATCGAGGGCTATTTCGACTTTGTGGTACCGCCGCTCGAGGGTTTCTGGTGGCAAGACTCCCCGAGCGGCGACATCGATTATGTACGCAAGGACGATTTCAACTTTATCTCGTGCATTCGCCTGCCCGATTTCGTCACCCGAGATGACTTTAACTGGGCAGTCGCGGAAGCCACGACCAAAAAGAAACTGGACTTTTCCGCCGTCGAGCTGCTTAAAGTTGACGAGGGTCTCTGCGTTCAATGCATGCACACCGGGCCCTACGGCAACGAACCGGCGACCGTAAACGCTATGCATGAATACACGATCGAGCAGGGCTATGTTCCCGACTTCTCAGACACCCGTTTACATCACGAAACCTATCTCTCCGATCCGCGCAAATGTGCACCGGAGAAACTTAAGACTGTGGTTCGTCATCCTATCAAGCGCGCCGAATAGCATGGAGCGTCATTTCACGCGCTAGGTTTTAAGCCAGTCAACCAGCCGCCACCTAGGCCGTCCGGTAATTATCCTGACGCGGCCCGTCGCATCTTATAAGTTTGTTTTGCTAAAGCTGGAAAGCCTCTCAACGATGCGCAACTCCAGCCCTTTTTCTATCAAGAGGCTTAAATGAAATACCGGAAGTCGCGGATATCCATCAACGAACAGATAGCACTATTGACAGAAAACAAGGGTCTTAAGTGCTCTAATCAAAGCGAACTCGAGCGAGCTTTGGTCGAAGTCGGCCACTACAAACTGTCGGCCTACTGGTTTCCCTGCAAACCAAATGCAAGTCCGGGATTACCATCTTTCGCGAAGGCACAACATTCGAAACCATCATCTACACGTATGAATTTGACCGAGCCCTCCGGCAGTTAATGTTTGATGCGGTCGGCAGAATTGAGATCTACCTCAGAAGCAGAATTGCCTATCTTGCCTCTGAGGAACGCGGGCCTTTCTGTTACCCAGATGTCACCATAACGAGGCTCAACTCGGCATGCCCATCGGGCTTTGCGCCGCGCTGGGATACGCCGCCGTCTTTGGCAGCGCCACCAATACGCTGCTCGCGCCGATCCTTATTGGCTGCGAAGTCTTCGGCTTTGGCGACTTGCCGAAGTTCTTTATTGTCTGCGTCGTGGCTTACCTGTTCAACATGGATAAGTCGATCTACGCCCTGCAGAAGCGGGCGTAGATGGATGTCCAAGCAGGTGGTCTCAACCGGAAACGGCGTCTTGGCTATGCAAAGTGCTCGAACGTTATTCCTCGTACGCGCCCTCAAGCCGGAGCAGCCACTCCTTACGGTCGAGGCCGCCGGCATATCCGTTAAGCGAGCCGTCGGCCGCGACCACGCGATGGCACGGCACGATAATCGAAATGGGATTACGCGCGACCGCGGCCCCCACGGCACGGGGAGACACAACGGGTGCTTCGTTTCCCGGTACACGATGTCGAGCCGCAACACGCTGGGCGATCTCACCATACGTAGCGACCTCGCCACGCGGGATAGAAAGCAGCTCAAACCAAACCTCACGCTGAAACGCCGTGCCAATCATATGCAACGGCGGCGTAAACCGAGGCTCCTGCCCCGCAAAATAAGCATTCAGCCAAGCCCAAGAACGCTCAAGCACCGAAGATGCCGCGCCATTTGCCGGACTCACCGAAGACATCCCACCGGTACCAGAAACCGCATCGGCACCTACGACATACTCCGCATCCTCTTTGAGCAGCGTAGAGCCAAAGTGCTCCTGACCCTCAAACCAAAGCCCCGTCAAACCGCGGCCATCAGCGGCAAGCAAGATTTCGCCCAAAGGCGAAGCAAACGTCGTCGTGACCACCAGCGGCTCCTTTCAAAACTCCGCACCATAATACCGCGAATTGTGCAGACAACCTCGCAGATACGTCCGGACAGACTCGATTGTCCAAGAGAGGGCGTTTTCCCTCTCAATATCGGCCGATACCGAGTCGCAACGCCCAAAACGATGTCCGGCAAAAACGAAGGTGAATGGTTTTCCGAGAAGTGAACGAGTAAAACTAGGGCCCCGAAGCATCCGCATTTTTTGACTGCAAAACAGCAGGA
>DBFMRS010000001.1:0-5376 GCA_048387515.1 Collinsella sp. | reverse complement strand
CGACTCGGATTCCTTGCGGCCTGAACAATCGCAAGTGTCCGGCGAGGGGGCGGCTTTGTAAAGCCGTTTGGCCCCACCCGCATAGCGGGTGGTTTCTGATGCGGCGCGCTGCGCGCCCCGCACAGGCTAAAGCCCGTAATGAAACAAGGCCCGGCTCCGCTGCAACGGAGCCGGGCCTTGGTCGCCAGAATGGCGGAACCAACTACTCCACGGTAACGCTCTTTGCCAGGTTGCGGGGCTGGTCGACGTCGCAGCCGCGCAGGATGGCAACCTCGCGGGCGAGCAGCTGCAGCGGGACGCTCGCCGTGATGGGGCTGAACACGTCGCGGACGGCCGGCACGCGAATGATGCAGTCGGCAATCTTGTTGATTTCCTCGTCGCCCTCGGTAGCAACGACGATGACCTTGGCGCCGCGCGCCTTGCACTCCATGAGGTTCGACACGGTCTTGTCGTAGGTGGCACTCTTGGTGGCCACGGCGATGACAGGGAAGCCCGGGTCGATCAAGGCAATGGGGCCGTGCTTCATCTCGCCGGCGGCGTAGGCCTCGGCGTGCAGGTAGCTGACCTCTTTGAGCTTAAGCGCGCCCTCGTAGGAAATAGCGGCACCCATGCCACGGCCCACGAACAGCGCCGACTGCGCGTCCTTGCACAGCAGGGCGGCCTCATGAACGGCCTCGGTTTGGGTATCCAAAATCCACTGGATCTGCTCGGCCGTATCGGAAAGCTCGCGGAACAGCATGCGCGCCTGCTTGGTGGTCAAGCGGTACTTGACCTGCGCCAGCAGCAGGGCCAAAAGCGTAAGGCTCACGACCTGGCCGATGAAGCTCTTGGTCGAGGCGACCGCGATCTCCTTGTTGGCCTTGGTGTAGATGACGCCGTCGCTCTCACGCGCCACGGGGCTGCCCACCACGTTGGTGATGCCGAAGACCTTGGCACCCTTGATGCGCGCGTCGCGAATGGCGGCAAGGGTATCGGCCGTCTCGCCCGACTGGGACACGGCCACGACGAGCGTCGTCGGCGTGATGATGGGGTTGCGATAGCGGAACTCGCTGGCCGCCTCCACCTCGGTGGGGATGCGAGCCCAGCCCTCAATGAGATTCTTGGCAATGAGGCCAGCGTGATAGCTGGTGCCGCAAGCGATCACGTAGACGCGGTCGATGTCGTTGAGTTCCTCGAGCGAAAGGCCCAGCTCGTCGATGTCGAGCTCGCCGGCCGGCGTCATACGACCAACCAGCGTGTCGCGCACAACGCGCGGCTGCTCGTGAATCTCCTTGAGCATAAAGTCGGGATAACCGCCCTTTTCTGCCATGTCCAGGTCCCAGTCGATGTGGGTGACCTTGGGCTCGATAACGTTGCCGGCCTCGTCGGTGTACTCGACGCCTGCGGGCGTGAGCTTGGCAAACTGACCGTCCTCGAGCACCACGACATCGCGGGTGGCGTCGATGAGCGCGATGACATCGGAAGCAACATAGGAGCCGGTTTCGCCCACACCGACTACGATCGGGGAATCCTTGCGGGCCACGGCGATCACGCCGGGCTCGTCAGCGCACACGGCGGCCAGACCATAGGCACCGACCACGTGGGTGCAAGCCTCGCGCACGGAGGCCATCAGGTCGTGCGTCTCGGCATAGGCCTCTTCGATCAGATGCGCGAAGACCTCGGTATCGGTCTCGCTCTTAAAGTGGTGGCCGCGACCCTCCAACTCTTCGCGCAGCTCGGCGAAGTTCTCGATGATGCCGTTGTGGACGATGGCGATACGACCGTCGCAGCTGGTGTGGGGGTGAGCGTTAACGACGGAGGGCTTGCCGTGGGTGGCCCAACGGGTGTGGCCGATACCGCAGGTAGCGTCGCTGTCGATATTGGAAAGCTCGCTCTCCAAGCCCGCGACCTTACCCACGCGGCGGATGACATCGAGGTGCGCCGCGGCGCCCTCGCCCACCTCGAGCGCGACGCCCGAGGAGTCATAGCCGCGATACTCCATACGCTTGAGGCCCGTGACCAGGATGTTCTTTGCAATATCAGAGCCGGTGTAGCCGACAATTCCGCACATAGGATAAATCCCTTCGTCCGCTTGACTGCAAAACGTCCACGCACAGGGGGCGCTGAGACGCATAACGTTCGAGTATTGTACTCACGCAAACGCAAGCTGATATACCAGAGGTGGTATCTCAACTTAGATACCACTCGATGCACACACGTCCAGCCGGTCCAAACCACCACAAAGGTACCTGCCCCCTTCGTGGTGGTCGCGCTGGCAACGGCGTTTCCCCAGATAAACCTGCCAAAATAAACCTGTCCCTTTTTGGTAGGTTTGGGATGCTACAATCTGGCTTGTACTTGAAACGCATCAAAGGGGCCGCTATGGCAAAGGTAAAAATCAGCGACGTCGCGCGCGAGGCCGGGGTTTCGTTGGGCACGGTTTCCAACGCGCTCAACCACCCCGAAAAGCTGCGCCCCGAGACCCTCAAGCTCATCAACGAGACCATCAATCGCCTTGGCTACCTGCCCAACCAAAGCGCCCGTCAGCTCGCGGGCGGCGCCACCAAGTCCTTTGGCCTGGTGCTCCCCCGTCTCGATCACGGCTTTTCGCTCCAAATCGCCAGCGGCGCCCACAACGAGGCCCGCAAGCACGGCTACGACTTGCTCATCGCCAACGCCGATAACGACGATATTCTCGAGGATCATTACCTGCGCTACTTTATGGGCACCCAGATGTCCGGCGTCATGGTTCAGCCCATGGCATCCCCCGACTGGCACCCCGCCATGACCAAGATGCCCGTGCCGATCGTCCATCTGGACATCCATTGCTCCGAGCCCGGCTACTACGTAGCGGCCGACAATGAGGCCCAGGGTCGCATCATTGCCGAACTTGCCATCGCCCGCGGCGCGCACCATATTGTCGTCGTCGGCCGAGCAGCATTTATGCAACTCACCCTGCGCGTCCTTGGCATTCATAAGGCGCTCGCCCTGCACCCCGATATCAAGATCGAAGTCATCGACGCCGGCGAATGGAATACCGCTGCCGACGGCTACGGCATCGGTGCCCAAATCGCCGAGCGCCCCGCGGACGAACGTCCCGATTTTGTCGTCGGCCTGACCGATGTGTTGGCCTCGGGCGTCGTTTCGGCACTGGTCGACAAGGGCATCTCTGTCCCCGGGCAAGTACGCGTAGCAGGCTGCGATGGCAACCCGCTCGCTTGGAGCGGATCGGTCCCGCTCACTACGGTAGCGCCCCCGGGCTACGAGATTGGCCGCAAGGGTGTCCAACTGCTGATGGAGCAAATCGAGAACAAGGCCCCGACAAAGATCAAGCATATCCGTGTCGGCTCCGCAGCGCGTACCGTCACCGCAGTCGCCGCCGAGGATATCAACCGCCAAGAACTGGTACGTCCGTTCCTACTGGAACGCGCCAGCACCCAGGCAAGCAGCCAGACCGACGCCACGGCCATCAACCTCGGTGCGTATCTATAGCACGCCCGCGAGTATGCTAAGTCGCCGCTTAAGCAAAAGGGGCCCGACCATTGCCGGACCCCTTTTGCTTAAGCGCAAACGTGAGCAATCGCTCGTTTCAACGCCGCAATTTTCTAGCGCACAGTCTTGATTGCCGCCGCCAGGTCGAACAACGTATCGAGCACGGCCTCGCAGCCATCCACCACGTCCTGCGGCAGCGGCACAATATCGGGGACGGCAAAGACGTGGCAGCCGGCCGTGATGCCCGAGACGCAACCATTGCGCGAATCCTCGACCACGGCGCACTCCTCGGGGGCAAAGCCCGCACGCTCGCAGGCGAGCAGATACATCTCGGGGTCGGGCTTGCCGTGCACGACGTCCTCGCCACACGTTACCGTTTCAAACTTGTCAAAAAGACCGACCATCTTAAGGTTGCGCTCGGCCGTAACGAGGCGCGACGACGTCGCTAGGCCCACGTGATAGCCCGCAGCCAGCAGCTCGTCTAGGCACTCGGCGGCGCCGGCCTTAAGCTCCAGCTCGGTCTTGACCATCTCGTCGCGAATCTCCTTGTGGCGGACATAGACCGCCTCGGTGGTTTCATGGCTGCCGTAATGCCTATCGAGGATGTCCATGACATCGGGCAGCGTGCGACCGATAAACTGATGGATCAGCGCATCATCAATCGCGAGCCCAAGCTCAGCGGCGCCTGCCTTCCAGGCCTTAATCCCCAAACGCTCGGTATCGACCAGCGTTCCATCCATGTCAAAAATAACAGCCTTGATCATATCGGTCCCCCATCGACTCTCGCCGTCGCGTTGCTGCAACTCTACCGCATTTGGCAACTTGTATATAACGTATATGCCATATTGCACTTTCATTACACAGATAGAAGTCTTATGGCAAGTAACGCATTAGGATTATAGTTTTCGATCGAGTACTCAACGATAAGGATCGTTTCATGATTTTAGACACCACGGCACCCGCAGAGGAGCTTCAAGACAAGCTATCGGCGCTCGAACAGCTGCTTTTGGCATACGGACGCGTGGCTATCGGGTTTTCCGGCGGCGTTGACAGCAGCTTTTTGGCCGCCGTATGCGCCCGCATCATGCCTACCAATACCCTCCTCGTCCATCTCACCACGCCGCTCATCGGCACGCCCGAGCAGGCTTCGTTTGAGCAGTCCGTTGATGGGCAGGCCAATGAGGGGCCGCATTTTAAGCTCCCCGTGCTCAATCTTTCGGTGGATCAGTTGCAGCTCCCCCAAGTAGCCTGCAACGATGCCAATCGCTGCTACCACTGCAAGCACGCCGGCTTTACCGCCATCGTCAACCACGCCAAGTCGCTCGGCTTTCCCACCGTCATCGACGGCAGCAACGAGAGCGACCGCGGCGATTACCGTCCCGGCATGCGCGCCGCCGAAGAGCTCGGCGTACGCTCCCCTCTCATGGAGGTCGGCTTTACCAAGGACGAAGAGCGCGAGCTGCTGCGCGCATGGGGCTATCCCGTTTGGAACCTGCCGGCGGGAGCATGTCTTGCCACGCGCGTCCCCACGGGCGAGAAGCTTACGCGTGAGAAGGTCGATTTGATCCGCGCCTGCGAGGATTACCTGCACGATCTTGATCTGGCACAGGTACGCGCGCGCCTGGTCGGCGGCTGCATGCATATCGAGGCCGCACCCGCAGATGTCGCCAAGATTGCCGCGCTCGGCGGCACCGCCGTCGATGCCGAGGGCAAGACCCCGCTGCCCGCCGCCATCGAGTCCGCGCTGCGCGGGCTGGGCTGCGACCATATCTCCCCCGAGGTTACCCCCTACATCCACGGCAACATGAACCAGTAACCTGCCAAAAAGGGACAGGTTTATTTTGGCAGGTTTTATCTGGGGAAACGCCGAATAGCCCCACATTCACAACCGCCGCAGCTCCATAT